>JAICHN010000203.1 GCA_025924845.1 Chloroflexota bacterium
GCCAGGTGAGGAGGCCGGCCGCCCAGGTGAGGCCGCCGCCGAAGCCGATCATCAGCAGGCGCTGCCCAGGCAAAACGGCGCCGCGCTCCACCCAATCGGTGACCGCGATAGGGATGCTGGCCGCCGAAGTGTTCCCGTAGTGCTCGATATTACTCATCACCTTGCTATCGGCAATGCTCAAGCGCTTGGCGGCGGCGGTGATTATCCGTTGGTTTGCCTGGTGCAGGACGAGCCAATCGAGGTCACCGATGCCAAGCCCGGTGTCGCGGAGAATCTGCTCGGTCACGTCCACCACCACGCGCACGCCGAACTTGAACGTCTCCGGACCGTCCATGCGGACCCCCCGCGGCACCCGCCCTTCCTCGTCCATCTCGGCCAGCCCGCCGCCGGGCATCACCAACATCGCCGCCCCGCCGCCATCCGAGCCGAGCCGGAACGCGGGGGCCGGGCCGGCGTGCTCGGCGCGCGAGATCACCATGGCGCCCGCGCCGTCGCCAAACAGGATGCAGGTGCGGCGATCGTGCCAGTCCAACACCCGTGAATACACCTCGCTGCCTATCACCAGAGCATTTCGCGCGATGCCCGCCTGGATCAGCGAGCAAGCGGACGCCAGGCCGTATACGAATCCCGAGCAGGCGGCCTCTAGATCGTAGGCGCCGCCCCGCGCCCCCACCGCTTCTTGCACCAGGCAGGCCCCGGCCGGGAAGCCGTAGTCCGGCGTGCAGGTAGCCAGGATCGTCAGATCGATCGCCTCGCCCGCCATCTCGGCTGAGTCAAGCGCGGCACGGGCCGCCTGTATCGCCATGGACGCGGTAGTCTCACCGGGCGCGGCGATGCGCCGGCGCCTGATGCCGGTACGCGTATAGATCCATTCGTCCGAGGTATCGACGAGTTGCATGAGATCATCATTGGTCATTACGCGCGCGGGGAGGTACCGTCCGCAGCCGCGAACGGTTGTTCTGTAGGTCACGGGGCATCCCCCAGTGGCTCCACATACATCAGCACCTGACCTCGTTCCACCACCTGCTGCCCGGTCACGACGATCGCGCGCACCGTACCCGTGAGATCGCTCTCCACTGGATTAAACATCTTCATGCTTTCAATAAGCCCTACCACCTGCCGCTCACTGACCAGGGCGCCGACCGTGGCAAATGGCGGGCTTTGCGGTGTCTCGGTCAGGTAAAAGATGCCGGTGAGCGGTGCGACAACGGCTCGCCAGCTTTCCGGTATGCTATCTTGCGTTTCGGCGGCCGGCTCGACTTGGGGGAGCGTCCAGGTGGGCGAGCGGCGCACCAGGATTCGGTAGGCGCCGGTGCGTACTTCGCACTCCGTGACCGGGGTGCCCTCAAGCTGAGCGAGCACCTCGCCCACCGCCGAGATAAGTGCGGGGGGCGGCTCCAGCACCTGCTCGCTCATTGCTTGGGGCGGTACGAGCGCAGCACCAAGCTGACGTTGTGGCCGCCGAAACCGAAGGCGTTGCTCATGGTGATGTCCATCGGACCCACTTCGCGGGCCTGATTCGGTACGATGTCCAGGTCGCACTCAGGATCGGGGAACTCGTAGTTTATGGTCGGAGGGATGATCCCGCGGCGCATGGCCTCAATGCAGAACGCCGCCTCGACCGCGCCGCCCGCGCCAAGCATGTGGCCCGTAGCGCCCTTAGTCGAGCTGATCGGGACCTTGTAGGCGTGGTCCCCGAACACCGACTTCACGGCCGCGATCTCCGCGCGATCGCCGGCGAAGGTAGAGGTTCCATGAGCGTTGATGTATTGAATCTCCTCAGGCCGTACGCCCGCTTTATCCAGGGCCGCCCGCATGGCGCGGGCCCCACCATCGCCGTTCGGGGCAGGATCCGTTACATGATGGGCATCATCAGTTGCGGCATAGCCCGCGACCTCGGCCAGAATCGGCGCGTTGCGGGCCAGGGCAAACTCCTCGGCCTCCAGCACCAGGGTGGCGGCCCCCTCGGACAGAACGAATCCATCGCGTTGCGCGTCAAACGGGCGCGATGACCGCGTCGGATCGTCGTTGCGGGTGGACAGCGCATGCATATTGCCGAATGCTGCCATCGAAATCAGGACGATTGGCGCCTCGGAACCGCCCGCCAGCATCACGTCGGCATCGCCGCGGCGGATGATCTCCACCGACTCGCCAACCGCGTGCGCGGCGGTAGAGCATGCCGAGCTGATCGCGAAGTTGGGACCCTTCAGCCCATACTTGATCGCGATCTGCCCGGCGGCGAGGTCGGTAATCAGCATCGTGACGAAGAAGGGGCTGATGCGCTCGGGCCCCTTCTGGAACAGGACGGTGAACTGATCCATCAAGGTATTGAGCCCGCCGATGCCTGAACCGATGATCACTCCCGCGCGATCGGCGAATGACGGCTCAATGCTCAAGCGCGCCTGAGTAAGCGCCTGCAGGGTGGTGGCCAGCGCGAACAGCGTGAACCGGTCGCAGCGCCGCGCCAACTTCTTGTCGATATCGAATTGCTGCGGATCAAAGTCCTTTACCTGGCCGGCAATGCGGCAGGGTAAAGGCGAAGCATCAAAAAAAGTAACCGGGCCGATGCCGCATTGCCCGGCAATCAGATTCGACCAGGTAGGCTCCAGGCCCACGCCCAACGGACTGATCACACCCATGCCAGTGACTACGACGCGCCGCACTTCTCTCTCCCCGAATCCGCGCCCAGCGCCGGCAGCCGTGCCGGAACGGTGAAAGTATAGCATAGGGGGCGATTCCGCCCCTCCCACGCCCGATCGGCCGGTATGGATCAACCTGCGCTTTGGCGGGCCTTCCAGGGTACGCTGACCGCCACCGCCCCATCCAGGGAAATATCAATGCGATAGGATCCCGCCGGATACTTTCCCGCCGAGGGGTTCAGGGCCAGCGCTACCGCGCCGGTTGGCGCATGGGCAAGGGTGCGGGTGGGCACCGAAGCAGCGAGCCGACCGAAGTGGTCGTATACGGCAACGGCCAGGGTCGTTCCTTTTTTTGCCGCGCCATAGCGCAGATACAGCCCAACCTGCTTGGTGCCCGCCATGACTGGACCCGACCGCGTCGGCGCCACGGGATGCTTGGTGTTGTACCGGGCCAGGGCGACGGGGCCGATCAAGTAGGCGGCGCGCACGATCGGCGTCTTCTCAATCCAGAAGTCGGTGGTGGCGGCTCGGTGCGCGTCAAGGTAGAGCGCCGCCTGATATTTTCCTTGCTTCAAGCGCGCCGTGCCGGGAAGATCCAGCAGATACGTACCGTCGGCGGAGCTAAGCGGATGGATCTCGCCGCGCCGCACCGCCTTATTGTTTTTGAGGAAGTTGACGTGGAAGGTCGTCTTACCTGCCTTCGCCGCCTTGAACGAGAAGTAGATTGCCACGTATTGGACGGATAGGGGAAAGTGGGTGACGGCGGGCGGGGCCACCGCGTGCAGAGGATCAAAGGCAACATATGCTTGGTCAGTGGTCAGGTACACCATGCTGATCGCCGGACGCGGCGGAGCTGCCGCTCCGGCTCGAGCCGGCGTCTGGAGCAGGAAGCCCCCAAGCAGGGTCAGTACCGCAAGCAGGCTTATTGACTTGCCTGTCGTATCCCTACGTCCATGGACCTTCATCGCATCACCATCTATTATTGCCGATTCCTCTCCGCTCCCGTTTCAGCCGGCCTGCCATAGGCAGGACCGGGCATGACAGGGAATCCTGCCCTAGCGTACCATCAATATGGCAATGCGGGCACGCTCAGCGAGACGAAATGGCCGGCGCAACCTATCCCACGTAACCCGGATACGGGCATACTGTAGGAGATGACCCATGCATTAGCCGTCGCGGAGGAGTTGTAATCGTGAAGTTTTGGCGGCAGCCGCGCCTTGGCGCGATCTGCGCCTTCCTCTATGTGCTGATCTTTGCCGGTGGTACGGTGTATCGTACCAGCCAGACAGCCTTGCCCGATACTACTAAGCTGTCCGTCCTTCAGCAAAATAAGACGCTGCTGCAGTTCGCGCACCAGCATGGCGGCCTTTTCGCCGTTTCGGCCCTCCTTTCCATCCTGGGCGTCGCCGTTCTGGCGGGCACGGCCTTTGGCCTCTACTACTATATGGTCGCCCACGGCAAACACAGCATTGGGCGCATTACCCTGGTCGTGGGATTGGCGGCGATTGTGGTTTCCTGCGTCAGTGCCCTCGTCGCCACGGTAGCCCTGACCAACGCCGCCAACCAATACGCCGCCCACCATCTGATGTCCACAGTAAAAGACTTCCAGAACCAAGGGACCATTTTCTCCCTCCTGGATGTGGTGGGTGCGGAGGCCCTGGCGATCTGGCTCGGCCTGGTGGCCGTTACCCTTATCCGCATCCAGGGCAACCGCAGTATCCCCGGCTGGAGTACCCTGGCCGCCGCAATACTTGCCGGCATCGGCTTCCCGATCGTGCTGGTCATGGTAGTATGGTCAATAGGGGCAGGGATTGGTCTATGGCGGATTTCGCTGTACGGCGGTGGGTTTGGCGCGGTCGGAGCGGCGACGGTCGAGGATGTGATCCTCGCTCCGAGCGAGGACATAGCTACCGAGCCGCCGGTGCCCTCTCGATCCTTCAATCAGCATAATCCCCGTCGCCCGGTGGGGAAGCATCCAAGCGCATCACGGCACCGCCGCCGCCACTGAGCGGCGCCATGGCTGGGCACGCCGAGAAGCGAGCACGCAATGAACGAAGAACCGCCGCGTAAAAAGCTGGTCCTGGATCTCGATTGGTTTCCCGAGCCGATCGTGCGTCAGGGCGGCCGTGTGCATGTCTTGCCCGCCGATGTGTGGATTGCCCTGGAGCCGGGCGAGAGCATCTTCGAGGGCGCCAAGCGCGCCGGGATCATGGTGCCTACAGAGTGCGGCGGTAAGGGTACTTGCGGGCGCTGTCGGATTCAGTGCGCGCTACCCGCTCCGGAGCCCGGCGCCGTGGAACGGCGCCTGCTGGACCGCGCCGAACTGGGGCGGGGCATCCGCCTGGCTTGCCGTACTCGGCCCACCTCCGACCTAGCGGTGACCGTGCTGCCGGGGCGAGCCGGCCGGCGGTAAAATGATGCCTGCCGGCTGTAGGATGCTTTTCACTGCCGTTCAGGTAGATCTGCATGATGATTCATAAAGCACCGTGCCGCCGATGGAACAGATGCCGCGGAGGGCGGCTATGTGGGAGCCGCTGTCTTCGCCTCCTCCTCGGCGAAGATCTGATTGCATAGGGCAACGCACTCATCGCAGATAGAGACGCCGCGAGGTCCGGCAACCAGCCGGTGAACCTCCTCCTGGCCCTTGCCGCAGAATGAGCAGGCGTACTTTATGGGCTGCTTCACGGTTTCCGTTGTCTGGTCCGCCGTCTGTTCTTCCGTCATCAGCAGGTTCTCCTCTTCAGCAAGAACGCGCAAGGTGCCGCGCAGCGTACCTCGCGCCTTGAATAATCGCGTTCTAACCGTACCTTCCGCAAAGCCGAGTAGGGCCGCTGTCTCCTTATACGAGAGGTCCGAAAGATAGAAGAGGCGTACGGCGGTTCGCTGCCCTTGCGGCAAGGCTTCAACGGCCGCTCTGACACTGGCGGCCAGGTCGGCGGCCACCCATCGCGCCTCGGGATCGCGTTGCCGACCATTATCGGCTACAAGGTTGAGCACACGAGCTTCATCCTTTCCATCCTCGCGTCCGCCCGCCGCGCTCCCGGTATTGAGCACCTCCCAGGACCAGTTTTCGCGGGCACGAGCGCGCAGCCACATGCGGCAAATATTGAGGGCGATTCCCGCCAGCCAGGAACCGAACCGCTCAGCCTGGCGCAGATGATGCAGGTTGAGCAGAGCTTGAAGGCCCGCCTCCTGCACGGCGTCCTCGGCAAGGGTAGGATCGCCCAGCTTCTGCCTACAGAGCGCGGCGACCATGGGACGGTGGCGAACCAGCCAGAGGGCGAAGGCGCCCATGTCACCACCCTGGGCCGCCCGCACCAGCGTGCCGTCGTCGTCCTCCAGCATGGTTCCAACTCTCCGCTATCCGTCCCCTATTGTAGTTGCGCCGACGGTCGACAATGTTACCCGCCAAGCCGGTTTCAGACCGCCAAATTGCCCTTGGGGCTTGACGTAACGGCAAAGATGGGCGATAATTAGAACATAGATTCTAGAACAATCCAAGCGGGAGGCCCACCATGAAGAAAGAGTTCATCGTCAACCGCCAGGGCAAGGACTTCGTGCTGTACGCCGGGTTGCTCGATCAGGCCCACCGCGAAGGGCTGAAGCGGATCACAACCAGCCTGGTGCAGGCGCCCACTGAAGACAACGGGCAGTTGGCGATCTGTCGGGCCGAGGTGGAAACCGAGAAAGGCGTATTCTCGGGGATCGGCGATGCCTCACCCGCGAACGTCGGACGAATGATTGCCGCCCACACGGTGCGCATGGCCGAGACGCGAGCGAAGGCACGCGCGCTTCGTGATGCGATCAACGTGGGAGTGACGGCGTTTGAGGAACTGGGCGACCTCGACGAGGATACGGACGGACAGGTCTTCTCCCGCCGGCCCGCGCGCCCTGCCGCCGTCGCGCCGCAAGCCGCGGCCGCGCCCCGCCCGGCACGCGCCGCCGAAGCCGCCATTCCTCAGGAGGCAAGCGACCTTCCTGTCCCGGCCACCCAGCAACAGATCGATCGTCTGCACCAGCTGCAAGCAGCGCTGGGCCAGCCCGCCATGGTATCGAGCAACATGACCAGTGAGGAAGCAGCGACCCGTATCGCCGAGCTGGTGCGGCGGTTCAACGCCCAATCGCGCGAGAGTTCGCGTCCCCAAGCGCGGTAGTCTCGGCAAAGGGAGGCGCATGTAGATGCGCCTCCCTTTGCGTTTTCACTTCGGATAACCCGCCCCCACCAGGCTCTCCATGCCGCCGACCTTGGTGGGCCGGCGTAAAAGCCTTCGTCAAACACGGCGCGGGCCGCCGCCCCCTCCAGCCGGACTACCTCGCCACACAGGTCGCATTTGGCAGCCTCGCTCTCCGTACCCCGAACCAACGTGCGCGCTTGCGCGACGGGCCGTGGCACTCGGTCTTATGAATGAGCCAGTATTATGGTCGTAGGGGCATCGATCAGGGCTCGGTTGCGACCCCTCCAGCCTTCGCGGCTACCTCAAGATGGCGGCGCGCAAGGATTTTGTCGCGGGTGTGTACGTATGGAGCTTTACCGACTTCGCTGCAGTACAGAGTATAGAGTGTGTAGGCGGTTTGAACTTGAAGGGAGGTATTCACGCGAGTTCGGCAGCCAAAATGAGCGGCGCATGTCCTGCGTACGTTTTGGACGCGGCAGGCACCCGGTGTACCCGCCGCGCACACGCGCTCTAGGCACGCATCCAGTCCTGTAGGAGGTAGCCTCATGAACGCACGCGAGATAGCAGTCACCACGGTTGATGAACTGGTCGCCGCGACCAAGGATACGAGCGTCCGCCGGATTCTCGTTCGCGGTGACTTGGCCGACGCGCCGTCTGTTCGACTTTCGCCTGGACAGTCGTTGCGAGGCGCCGGCGATCAAGGTGGGATAACATTTGCCGAGCGGATCGACGGCCTTCAGCTTTCTTCGGACAACCGGATTCACAATATCCATCTCCACGCCTCTCCGGACAGGCGAGCGATCTTCAACGACACCAATGTTGAGAATCTGGGTCGAATCGAGATTGTCGGAGTGGCCGCGATTGGCCAAGTCCAGATTCTTGCGCGCGATAAGGTGCTTGGCGGTCACATCGATGTAAAGGGGCTCGACATCATATCCGCGGACGCGCGCAGCCAGGATGACCGCCCGAATGGCTTCGGCGTCAACGTGATTCAGGGTGCGTTCACGCTCTGGAATATGCAACCCGAGGAAAGCACCGTTATTAGCGCGGATTTGGTTGGCCTATCAGCCGGTCGGAACGGCGCTCCGGTTCTGGGTAGCGGTATCTTCGTGAGCGGCGCTGGGTTCAAGGGCGGCCGTCTTGTTGTCTTACGCCTCGAAACGGGCGCAATATATAGCGATGGGAAAATTGCTCCCGGGACGCCCGGCGTGATCACTGCGGGCGTCTTCACAGCCCACAACGCTCATGTCGACATCGTGCGCAATCGCGGCCCTGTTGTGACCTACGGCGTCAACGACATGGTGCTTGACAATTGGGGCTTCGTTGATCGGTGGATTGCCGAGGAGAAGATCACCTCGTATGGCCCGAGCGGCATTGGCTTCGTGAACTTCGGGATCATGAATGAACTGAGGGTCACTGCTCCGATCGAAACCTTCGGCCAGGGCGCTCGCGGCTTCAACGTTTATACCGGAACGGTGAACTTCGCGGAGTTCGATCGGGTGACTACCCATGCGGACGGCGCCGTGGGCATTCAGATTAGCCAACCGATTGGCCAGTTGGTCGTGCGTCGAGGCATCGAGACCTTCGGAGGCACCGGCCAGTCGCTGGTCAAGGGAGTCGTTATGACCCTTTCCGCTATCGGGCTCAGTGTCAAGCCAGGCGGCTCGGTACGTGAGGTCGATATCAGCGGCGGCATCAAGACGAACGGTTCCGGAGTGTCCCCCATCGAGCAACATGGCGCAATCGAGTCGTTGCGGATCGCCGGAGGTTGCGTTGCGGCGGGTGGCGGCTTCGACAAAATCTGATGGGACGTAGCTCAATTCGGCCACGGTAGTGGCTCGATTCGCGGTTCCTCATTTCCGACGGAGGGTTACCATGAACACACATGCCTCGCCAACGGGCGCCAACCTCGATGTCTGGCCGGCCCTGCCGCTGGACGCCTGGCAAGACACATACGCGACGCTGCATATGTGGACACAGATCGTGGGCAAGGTACGGCTCGCGCTCAGCCCGTTGGTCAATCACTGGTGGAACGTGACGCTCTACGTGAGCGCGCGCGGCCTGACTACCTCGCCCATTCCCCACGGCGCGCGCACCTTCGAGATGAGCTTCGACTTCATCGACCACAATCTGCTCATTCAGACCAGCGACGGCGCGCTAAAGGCTCTGGGCCTGTTCCCGCGTTCGGTCGCCGAGTTCTACCACGAAATCATGGGCGCCCTCCGCGCCCTGGGCATCGATGTCACCGTTAATCCGCTGCCCCAGGAGGTGCCGAACCC
>JAICHN010000204.1 GCA_025924845.1 Chloroflexota bacterium
AACCCTCACGTTGTGATAGGCAGCAGTGCGTGCTTCGGCAATGTGCGCCATATCGCGGTCGAGCTCGACCGCTATAATGTCGGCGTGCGTCTCCGCCATGGCAAGGGTAAGCGTGCCGATGCCGGGGCCAACCTCCAGCACCTGCTCGCCGCGTACAATGTTTGCCGCTTGGACGATCGAAGTCAGCGCCTCGCGATCGATCAGAAAATTTTGCCCCAGTTGGTCCTTGGCACGCACCTGGTAGGTACGCAAAACGGCGCGCGTTTCTTCAGCTAGGGAAGGGGGACGGCGCGAAAAAGCCGAGGAGGGAGCCACCTGTGGGCGTCGGATGTTCACACTTTGTAGTGTACAGGGTTGGCGAACTGCCCGAGAGCCCTGTAGGCGTAGCCGTGGTGTTCCATGGTTGAATGGTCCCGACTTTATATCTTACAAAACCTCCAACAGGCGCCGCACTGCCTTGCCCCGGTGCCCCAGCCGGTCCTTCTCTGCAGGCACAAGGCAGGACGCCGTAATCCCAAGCCAGGGCACGACGAAAACCGGGTCGTAACCGAAGCCGGTAGGGCCTGCGACGTAGTCGTGCCCTATCGAGCCGTACCATTGGCCCGGGACCACCAGTGGATCGCCCTCAGCGTGAACGAGGGCCAGCACGCAGACATAATGGGCGCAACGTCTCCGATCTCCGATGTGCTCCATACAGGAGAGCAGGTACCGCGCTCGTCCTTCGTCATCCAACTCCGGCGAACCGAAGCGGGCACTCCGAACTCCTGGAGCCCCGGCGAGGGCGTCCACGCGGAGGCCCGAGTCGTCCGCGATGGCGGGCATATTGTACGCTGTGTAGTAGGCGTTTGCCTTGGCCAGGGCATTTTCGGCGAAAGTAAGCCCTTTTTCCTCAACCGGCAGCGCCGGGAAACCCCAATCTTCGGGCGGACGAACGTCAAGCCCGCCCGCCGCGAAGAGACGGCGGAACTCCAGCACCTTGTGCGCATTGCTTGAGGCGAGCACGACACGCATCGAAGGACTCCTTTCATGACCATGCGACCTACCGATTCACAACAGAAGGTGGCGCGTAGACTCTCGCCTGTTCCGGCGGAACAACCGCATTTACAGAGAGGTCGGTTGGATGGTGAGGACTATGGGTTCTCTATTTATGTGCATATACCGTTCTGCGACTACCATTGCTCATTTTGCGACTTCGCTATCGTGGTCGGTCAGGCCCCACGCGTTCCAGCGTACATCCAGGCGCTCCTTCACGAACTGGATATGCGGCTGACCGATCGACCTCGACCCACCGTCCCCAGCGTTTTCTTTGGTGGAGGCACTCCCAGCTCGATCAATCCGTCCTTCATTACCGCCGTTATTGAAGCGATTCGCCGCGCCTCCGACCTCACTCCCGATGCCGAGATCACTCTGGAAGCTAATCCCGCCTCGCATGGCGTGACTTTTTGGCCTGCCCTGCGTGAAGCCGGGATCAACCGAGTCAGCATCGGTATCCAAACGCTCGACGACTCTATCCTGCGCACGGTCGGCCGAGGGCACTCCGCCAAGCAGGCCCTCGCCACGCTCCGCCTCGTACGAGAGGCCGGTTTCGCCTCGGTCAGCGCTGATTTGATGTTCGGTCTCCCCGGGCAGACCCTTGAAGGATGGCGGGATACCGTCCGACGCGTGCTCGCCGAACAACCGGACCATTTGTCTATATACGGTCTGATCGTGGAACCCCATACGCCTCTTGAGCGTGGCATTCGCCGCGGCGCCATTCACTTGCCGTCCGAGGACGACGCGGCGGCAATGTACGAATACGCCATGGACGCGCTCGAGGCTGCCGGCTTCGATCACTACGAGATTTCCAATTGGGGCCGCCCGAGTCGGCACTCACGCCACAACCTGACCTACTGGCGCCACGATCCCTACCTCGGCCTTGGCATGGGCGCCCACTCCTATCTCGACGGTGAGCGATCGGCAAACGTGCGCGGCTTACGGCCATACCTACAGCGCATCGAGGAAGGCAACCTGCCCGTGGCCACTACGGAACCGATCAGCCCCGAGCGGGCGCGGGCCGATGCCGCCATGCTTGGCCTCCGCCTGATCAAGGGCATCCATCTTCCAACTTTCAACACGCGCTTTGGCGGTGATCTGGCAGCCGACCATGCCGACGCAATGGACCGCCTCAGCGAACTGGGACTACTCGAAGTGGCTGGCGGCCATCTGCGTCTTACACGGCGCGGTTACCTCGTCGCCAACCAAATTTGGCAGGAGTTTATCTAAGCTCGACGCGCACGAAGCGTTCGATGCCTGCCAGATCCGGCTCGACCGCGGTGTGACAGCTAGGTAGGATTGACGAGGCGTGCGCGGCAAGGCGCGCTGCCTGATCGTGGTGACACTCCAGTAGTGCGGTGCCTCCCGGTGCGAGACCGCCGTCTAGCCGGTGCAGCAACGCCTCGATCACCGCCAGCCCATCCGGCCCGCCTGCCAGCGCCTCGCGCGGCTCATAGGCAAGTTCCGGCTCCAGCCGTTCGAGTTCACCGTTGGGGATGTACGGCAGGTTAGCCACCACGACGTCAAAGCGTATGTCACGCGGTAGCAGATCACATCGCATGAGTTCCACCCGTCCTCCCGCTAATCGCTCCACGTTTCGTCGGGCCGTACGTAACGCCCCCGAAGCGAGATCAGTTGCCATGACTTGCGCCGAGGGGCAAGACCGCGCGACAGCGCAGGCTAGGGCGCCGCTCCCCGTGCCCACGTCCGCGATCAATGGCGCCCTACCAAGCCTATCCGCCTGCTTAGCACACTCCTTGATCGCCATGCGAGCCAGGATCTCGGTCTCCGGTCGGGGAATAAGCACGTTTCGATTTACCGCTATGTCCAAATCGAGCCACTGCTTCACCCCGGTGAGATATGCCGTAGGCTCGCGACGGATTCGCCGCGCCAGCAAGGCCCGAAACTCGGTAGCCTCCCGAGCACTCAAAAAATCGGCGACGTGAATCAGCAGTCCGGCCCGATTCAGATGCAGCACATGGCCAAGCAGGAGGGCCGATTCAAGACCGGGCTCGCCGACTCCGGCCGCGAGGATCACCTGACGGCCCAGCGCACTGGCCTCCCTGATCGCGACCACTCGCGGCCAGGCCGGCACGCCGGAGCGCGAGTCGGTCACTCTCCGCCGGCGAGCCGTTCGGCCCGGTCGACCGCCGCCAGAGCATCGAGCAGTGCGGTAAGGTCGCCGTCCATAATCACCGGCAGGTTGTGGAAGTTTTCGGACAACCGCTCGTCGGTCAAACGATCCTGGGGGAAGTTGTAGGTGCGGACGCGCTCGTTGCGGTCTCCGCTTCCGATCAGGCTCTTGCGCTGGGCGCTCAACTCATCGGATCGCTTCTGCTGCTGAAGGTCGTAGAGGCGGGCGCGCAGCACGTTCATTGCTTTGTCGAGATTCTTGAGTTGCGATTTCCCATCCTGGCAGGTTACCACCATGCCGGTGGGAAGATGGGTCACCCGTACCGCCGAGTCAGTGGTATTCACGCTCTGCCCACCGTGCCCACTGGAACGGAACACGTCGACCCGAACGTCGTTCCGATTAACCTCTACGTCAACATCCTCAACCTCCGGCAGCACCGCCACTGTGGCCATTGAGGTATGCAGCCGTCCCCCCGACTCGGTGACGGGCACCCTCTGTACGCGATGGCCGCCGCTTTCGTACTTTAGGCGGCTATAGGCACCCTTCCCCGTCACTTCCAGGATGGCATCCTTGACCCCACCCGAGGGGCTGTCACTCTGGTTGAGCACCTCCAGGGACCAGCCCTGGCGTTCGGCGAACCGGCCATACATACGGCACAGTTCAGCTGCAAAGAGCGCCGCCTCCTCGCCGCCCGTACCGGCGCGCACCTCGACGATCACATTCCGCTCGTCATTGGGATCTTTTGGCAGCAGAAGTTGCCGCGCCGCTTCCACGATCTCTGCCCACTCCGCCCGTAACCGCCGCAGCTCGGTCTTCGCATCATCAAGGTCTTCCGCCGACAGTCCATCGCCCGCCAAATCGGTGTACAGGGCCGTGTCGTCCTCAACGGTCTGCAGTTTCTCGGCGAGCGCGGCGGCAGGCGCCAATTCCGCCTGCTCACGTCCATATTTGGAGAGCAACTCGCTGTTGGTGAACACCTCGGGATCTGACAGCCGCTCACCCAGGTCGTTGTAGCGGCGCCGAATGTCGCGCAGGCGATCACTTATGGTTTGTTCGGTCATTGCTAAATGGACCAGCCTCTACTATTTTATATATCCTTGGTATCCATGGCCATCGCCCCCTTCAGCGCCTCTAGCGCCACCTCAACTTGATCGTCGGTAGGTTGGCGCGTTGTGAGCCGTTGCAGCAGCATGCCTGGGGCATTCATCACTTGGACCAGGCCCGAATCCAGGTGACGGGCGTTGAACTGCAATACTTCGAAACTCAGTCCCGCGACCAGGGGCACCAACGCCACGCGCGTACCAATTCGCCCCAGCGGCGTTCGTTTCCCCATGATCGCGTACACCACGGTCGAGGTCAGCATAGACTGCAACAAAAAGGCGGTGCCGCACCGTGGATGGGCCGTATCGAATTGTTGCACGGCCGCGGGTTCCAGCGCGGCATCGGCCTCCAGGGCACTGATCGACTTGTGCTCGGCGCCATGGTAAGCGAAAACCCGCTGCACTTCTTTAAGCCGACCAATGACGCCCAGATAACTCAGTAGGATACCTATGCGCACCCCTCCTTCCAGGAGGTGCGGACCGAGGCCGCTCTTTCCCGGAGCTTCGCGGCGCCCCCGCCCTAATCGGCGAGCCAGGAGGTTCGGGATCGCCGCGAAAAGGGCGGCGGCTCCTAAAGCGCCCCCTATCATGGCGCGCTTACTCATCGGCTTCAGCGATTCGCCTGTACCTCCCGCGGCCACGTCAGCCGAAAACATCATCATCCGCATGCCGACCGCCAGGGTATCGCGCAGGGCGAGTACGCCGCGCACCACGGGCACCTTCCGCCAGAAGCCGTCCGAAGGGTGTGGCAAGCGCTCCTCACGGGTCACCATCGTCCCGTCCGGCGCGCGAACCGCCGCGAATACGCCGCTCCGACCTCGGATCAACACGCCTTCAATGAGCGCCTGGCCGCCATAGTGTGGCTTCATCATCGTCCCCTCTCCGGCCTGACATGCCGACAAAGAAGAAGGCGAGAGGATCGGGTAGAATCCCATCCCTCTCGCCTCGGGGAGCACGCCGCGAGGCGTGCTCCAACTGGTAAATGCGCTACTGCTCAGCGCCGGCCGCGACCTCTTGCGGAGTCTCCGCGCCACTTCGCCGCATGCGTCGCATAAACCGCTCAACCTGACCGGCAGTATCCACGAGCCGCTGCTGGCCGGTATAGAACGGATGGCACTGCGAGCACACATCCACCCTCAACGTCTTGCTGGTCGAGCCCGTGACAAAGGTGCTGCCGCATGAGCACGTAACGACGGCGTCATGATAGTAAGTAGGGTGTATTCCGTCTCTCATTGATGCGTTCCTAACATTTTCGTGTATTCCGGCGTTCAATCCAACGCCGGGTCCCACTTCACCGGAGCGAGAAACAACAGCGCTATGCCGTCACTTCTGTCTGCAATTGGGCCTGTAGCTTTCGCACCTGACCCGCAAGCCTAGGGGCGGCCCGAACCAGCGTCAGCAGCACGCTAAACGAAATTGCTTGCCGCAGCCCTGCTTTCGCCTGTTTGTTCTTCCCCAATTGCTGTGCCACCGGGATTGCTATGTCCAGCACGATACCCGCGATCCCGATAGCGGCGGCAGCTATGCCGAGATACTTTACCAGCTCGGAGCTGGGAAACTCGACCTCCGCTTTACCCTTCGCCACGGTCGTACTCCCCATTTCGGGCCTTACATTGGCGTGCCACAAGGCACCCCCTTGGCCTTCCCGCTCCTACAGTATATGCTACCTGCGACGAATTCGCATATCCTGCCGCCGCAAACATGCTCGAGTATCCCAACATTATGTATATACGAGACCGAGCGGGGATCGGATTCCCGCGTGCCGGCCTGCCTGTCGCTGTTTGGGGAGAATTGGAGTGGACGCGCCGCAAACCGTAGTGTTGGGGGTTGGCGGCGGCATTGCCGCGTACAAAGCCCTCGAAGTAACCAGCAGGCTCGTACAGCTTGGCATCGAGGTGCGAGTGATTATGACGGCGAACGCCGCGCGCTTCATCGGCCCGCTCAGTTTCGAGAGCCTATCGCACCACCCAGTGCTCACCGATCTCTGGCGTGAACAGCCGAACCTTAATATCTCACACGTGCGCCTCGGTGCCCTTGCTCAGGTGTTGGCCATCGTGCCATGCACGGCGGACCTTATCGCCCAGCTCGCTCAGGGCACGGCGCCCGACGCGCTCACGGCAACTGCTCTCGCCTGTCCGGCCCCGCTCATCCTGGCGCCCGCCATGAACACGAACATGTGGAAACACCCAGCGGTGCGCGCGAACGTTCGTATTTTGGCGGAGCGCGGCGCCGAAGTGATCGGGCCTGAGTCCGGATATCTGGCCGAAGGCACGTCCGGAGTTGGCCGCCTCGCCGATCCTGAACGGATCGTCGAAGCCATTATGCGCCGACTGAACCGGCGCCGTGACCTAGAGGGGATCCCCGTGGTAGTCAGTGCCGGCCCCACGCGCGAGGCCATCGACCCGGTCCGCTTTATCAGCAATCGCAGCTCCGGCCGCATGGGCTACGCCCTTGCCGAGGCGGCACGGGACCGAGGCGCCCGCGTCACTCTGGTGAGTGGACCAGTCGCTCTGCCGCGACCGACCGGAGTTGATATCCGTTCGGTGACGTCAGCCCAGGAGATGCTTGATGCAGTGCAAGGCGCCATCGAACCGGACGCCGTGCTGCTCATGGCCGCCGCCGTGGCCGACTACACACCCGCCGAACCGGCAAGCATGAAGCTGAAACGCAGTGCCTCGGACACCGTTCTGCACTTGCGTCCCGCCCCCGATATTCTCCGTTCCCTCCGCAGGCCGACCGGTCTGCGTGTCGTTGCCTTCGCGGCTGAAACGCACGATCTTGCCGCGTCCGCCGCGGACAAGCTGGCCGCTAAGGGGGCCGATATGCTCGTGGCGAACGATGTGACGGAGGCGGGAGCGGGATTCGACGTGGATACTAACCATGTCTGGCTTTTCCGCCCCAATCAAGTCTCGGTAGAAGTACCACAGGCGTCTAAACGCGCGGTCGCCGACCGCATCCTCGACGCACTAATCCAGCAGTAACTCATCTCAGGCAGGTCCAGTTCCGTGGCAATCCGGGGGCCTCAGGCCGTGCTTCCCTTGCCATGGCTCGTCGATCCGAAGTCCAGGATCAATTCAGAGTTGTTCTGAGCAGTGGCGTATGGCCATGTGCCCAGGCGACTGTCCAAGGGCGCGCGGCCGCAAGCCTGCATCGTCCGCCCAGCATCAACCATGAAATGCCCCTAACTGAAGCCGGATCAGCTTTAACTACTGAGCGCCGGGCTCGGTACGCGACGAATCCGCGCTTATAGGGTCGTGGCCTATCGGGCCGCCCTGGACCGGCGCGACGTGCTCTTCCCACCCATGGACCAGTTTCCGGTACTTTTGCGCGGACTCAGGCTCCTCATGCAGGCCGAGCAGCCGTAGAAGTTGGAGATCGTGCGCTTCGCCAAGGGCGGTAGCGGCTTCCTCGCCCGCCGAGCGCCGCAGCGCCTCCTCTTCCCACACCATGGCGCGCATGCGCCGTACAGCAAAGGTCGCCCTCAGGATTTGCGGGGTCAACTTCTTGCCCCGCGTGACGATGCCCGCCCGATGGCCACACGTCTCCACGATGAAATTCACGCCGCGCGGCGATACGTCAAAAAAGCGTTCGCGCCGAGGTTCGGTGTCCCGATAGGCCCGGAGCAAATGGGCCACGGCTGGGCGCAGTTCCAGCCGGCGCGAGCGGAGCCGTTTTGCCTGTTGTGTCTCACGAACCACGAGGTAGCTTTCTTCCCGGTCGTCATCGGGCAGGCTCAGATCGGTCCAACCGAGCGCTACAACCTCGTCTCGCTTGAGGCCGGTCTCCAGCATCAAGGTGAGCAGGGCATGCCAGAACGGATGCTCGGCCGCGGCGCTCAATAGGTCTGCTACCGCCCTGTCCTCTAGAAATTCCGGTAAGGCAGGATACGCTTCTGGGTAAATCAGCCGTATGGCAGGGTCGTGCTCGATCAGCCTTTCCCGGTAGAGATACGCGAAGAAGTTCTTCAGGCTTGCCACTTTGCGCCGAACCGACACCGGAGAGTTTTTCCGCTCAACCCGCACCCAACTGATGAAGGAGCGTAAATCCACTTCACCGACTTGCTCCAACCTCACGTCGCCCGTGTGCTCCAGAAACAGCCTTAGGTCCAGCCCAAAGCTGGCGCGCGTGTGCTTTGCCCGGTTCGCGGCGGCCAGAAACTGCTGATACTCCACCATCGCCGCCTTCAGAGTTGCCGGCCGGGGACGCCCAGCCGAGGGCTGAGCACGTACGGACGACGCTTCTTTGGCAGGCGCCGCGCTCACTCCCTCGTCCGATCCCAACGCGACTTGCTCCGGCCGTGGGTCAGGCGCCACGACTGATGCCTCCTCCGGCTTCGCCTGACCACGGCGCCCAGTCTCCGGTCCGACTGGGAATGCACCGACAGATAACCCGGCCTCTTCGTGCACCTCCGCCACTTCAGCCGGGGGAAACAGCCTCAGTTGGCTGGGAGCCGCCCGATCAGGTCCTGCTCGGCCATGCCCGCTCATTGTGCCGTATCCTCCCCCGCCGCCCCTGCCGCGCCGTCATTAGTAACCTCGATGGCGAGTTGGTCGCCCGCCACGTCGAACAGACTGTTTGCCGCCGCTTGCTCAGCTCGTTTGCGCGATGTGCCCTCACCCTCCGCCGCGTACGGTCCCGCTCGAACCTGTACGCGGAACCTCCCTGCATGATCGGGACCGCGGCGCTCGACCAGCGCATACTCAGGAAGCTCACCGAATCTGGCCTGTGATAGCTCCTGGAGGCGCGCCTTCGGGTTGCCCTGGCCAATTGAGGCGATAAGCGCGGCAAATCGCGGCTCGAGCACGCTCAACGCCAG
>JAICHN010000205.1 GCA_025924845.1 Chloroflexota bacterium
AGCCACTCCGAAAACCAGCCGCGCGGGCTCTATATCCGCTCCGTGCTCACCTGCCTCGCCAAGCGCGGGGTGTGCAGGCACTGCTATGGGTGGAGCATGTCAACCCGTAGTCTGGTGACTATGGGCGAAGCGGTGGGGATCATCGCCGCCGAGTCGATTGGCGAACCTGGTACGCAGCTCACCATGCGCACCTTCCACACCGGCGGTATCGCGGGTGAGGACATCACGCAGGGCCTGCCTCGGGTCGAGGAGTTGTTCGAGGCCCGCGAGCCCAAGGACAAGGCGGTGGTGGCCGAGATCGACGGGCAGGTGGAGATAATCCGTGATGGCCACGGCCAGCAGGTCAACGTTGCCAGCAAGCGGAACTACCAGGACGTCTACGACCTTCCGCCGGGCTACGAGGTCTTGGTTGGGAACGATACGGAGGTGGATGCAAACGCCGTTCTGGCGCAGCCCATCCAACAAGGCGAAGCCGGCGCACCCGCGATTACCGATTCCTCGGAGCAAATCGTGTCCCGTCACAAGGGCCGGGTAACGGTAAGCGCCGATTCCCTGGTGGTGCGATACGAAGACAGTGATACTCGCCAGTATCAGGTGCCGGCTCTGGCCCGGCTCCGGGTGGAAGACGGCCGCCAGGTGTTGGCGGGCGAGCAACTGACGGACGGCTCGGTGAGCCCTCAGGATATTCTCGAAATCCAGGGGCCCGAGGCCGTGCAAAAGTACCTGGTGGCCGAGGTACAGCGGGTCTACCGTTCGCAGGGCGTGGGCATCAACGATAAGCATGTGGAGGTCATCGTTCGGCAGATGCTCCGCAAGGTAAAGATCGAGGACGCGGGCGACACCGAGCTTCTGCCTGGAGAGTTGGTGGATCGCTTCGTGTTCGAGGACATCAACGCACGGGTGTTGGCGCAGGACGGGCAGCCCGCGATTGCCAAGGCCGTGCTCCTGGGTGTTACCAAGGCCAGCTTGAACACCGACAGCTTCCTTGCCGCGGCATCGTTCCAGGAGACGACACGCGTGCTTACCGAGGCTGCGATCTCCGGCAAGAAGGACCGCCTCATGGGTCTGAAGGAGAACGTGATCATCGGGAAGCTCATTCCAGCCGGTTCCGGCTTGCTAAGTCGGCGCCTCGCGATTGCCGAGGGAGATCGTCTCGAACAACTGGCGGAGCCGGGTGCGGTCGCGCTGCTTGAAGCCGAAGCGGCCGACCTGGACGAGGAAGGGGACGGCGCCGACATCTTCGCCGACCTCCCTGAGGCGGCGGAGGATATTGAAGACGCCGAAGAGCGTGAAGACGGGCTCGACCTGGAGGTAGTCGAAGAGGAAGACCTGGTCTAGGTCGTCTCTTTGCCACGAGGCCAGGGGCCCGAACCGCCGTATATCACGGCGGTTCAGGCCCCTGGCGATTTACCGAGCGGCGCTCAGGGCTAGGCGAGCGGCGGCAATGGTGTTGTCGATGTCCTCCGCGGTATGGGCGAGCGACGGAAACCATGCTTCGAACTGGCTGGGCGGAAGGTAGACGCCTTGGTCCAGCATGGCGGCGTGGAACCGGGCGAAGCGATCCGTATCGCACCGGCGCGCGTCGGCATAATTGCCCACCGGTTCGTCAGTGAAAAATAGGGTCAGCATCGAGCCGACCCGTCCGACCTCCACCGGTAGATCGACTGCCGCCGCGGCGTCGAGCAATCCCGCCTGGAGACGGGCGCCCGCCCGTTCCAGACTCTCATAGGCGTCGTTCCCATCAATAAGACGAAGTGTGGCGATACCCCCGGCCATGGCCAGCGGATTACCCGAGAGCGTGCCGGCCTGATACACCGGGCCGCTTGGGCTGATCATCTTCATCAGATCGGCTCGGCCGCCGTAGGCACCAACGGGAAGGCCGCCGCCAATGACCTTGCCGAAGGTCGAAAGATCGGGACGGATCCCGTATAACTCCTCAGCGCCGCCTCGGGCGACCCGAAAGCCCGTCATCACCTCATCGAAGATCAGCAACGCCCCGTACCGCCTGGTAAGGTCACGCAAGGCGTCCAGAAAACCAGGCACCGGGGCCACCACCCCCATGTTGCCCGCGACCGGCTCCACGATCACGGCGGCAATTGCCTCAGGTCGATCCCGGAACAAAGTCTCTACGGCTCGTGGGTCGTTGAACGGGATGGAGACGGTAAGGGCAGCCACCGGAGCCGGCACGCCGGGGCTGTCCGGTTGGCCCAGGGTCAAGACTCCCGAGCCCGCCGAAACGAGCAGGGAATCGGCATGGCCGTGATAGCATCCGTCGAACTTCACGATAACATCGCGGCCGGTGGCAGCGCGTGCCAGGCGGAGGGCGCTCATCGTCGCCTCGGTGCCGGAATTGACGAAGCGGATCATCTCGACCGAGGGCACGCGCTGGGCAATGATCTCCGCCAGGTCCGCCTCGGCGGCGGTGGGCGCGCCAAAGCTGGTCCCCAGCGTAGTCGCCTGGTGCAGGGCGCGCACTACCTCCGGGTGGGCGTGACCGACGATCAACGGTCCCCAAGAGCCTACGTAGTCGATATACCGATGGCCATCGGCGTCGAATACGTGAGAGCCCTCGCCGCGCGCCAGGAAAAGGGGATCGCCGCCGACGGCTCGAAAGGCGCGCACCGGGCTGCTCACCCCACCGGGCATGAGCGCCGCCGCTCGGCGCATCAGTTTCTCGCTTGCCGCGCGTGACCGGTTCTCACTCATGATGGCTGCCCCTTCTCGCCCCGCATCAATTCGAGATCGCCGAGTGGAGCATCGTCCGTGTGCTCACGCAACCACACGGTGGGTTGGTGAAGCAGTTTTTGAGTCAACCTTCGGCTCATTGCGTCTATGGTGCCCCGACGGCTTTCGTTCAAGTCGGGTATTGACTTCAGGGTGCGCTCGACCTCGGCGGCGCGGAGCCGCTCGGCATCATCCCTCAAGCGCTGAATCAAGGGCACCGCCCGCCGCTCGCGCTGCCAGACAGCAAATCGTTGGGTCCAGTCCGCGATATAGTGCTCCGCGGCGCGCGCGGATGCTACGCGGGCGTGGCGGTTCCGCTCGCAGATATGGTTAATGTCGTCCATGTCGTACAGGCTCACCCCTGGTACGGTGCGGGCGCTGCTATCTATATCGCGGGGTACCGCGATATCGAGTACGAGGAGCGGTTTGTCCGGCCGATCGCTCATGGCCTGTTCAATCATGGCGCGGCTAATCAGCGGTGTCACGGCCGTGGCGCAGGCAAGGAGCACATCCGCGTCGGCCAAGCCATCGGCAAGGGCGTCAAAGGGGAGGGTCGAACCGCCGATTTGCGCGGCCAACGTCTCGGCGCGGGCCTGGGTGCGGTTGGCGATTCGCAAAGGTCCCGCTCCCGCCGCGCGCAGGTTGAGAGCGGCAGTGCGTCCAGTCTTCCCGGCACCGAGCACGAGGACGGTACGGCCTTGCAAGGATATGAAGTGCCGGCGCGCGATCTCGACCGCCGCGTGCGCCACCGAGGTCGCGCCGTGGGCAATTCTGGTGTGAGAGCGCACGTCCTTGCCCGCTTGCTGGGCAAAGCGGAACAATGCGTTCAGGGTTGGTCCCGTGCTGCCGGCGAGGCGTGCCACCTGCCACGCATCACCCACCTGGCCGAGGATTTGCGGCTCGCCCAGCACCATGGAGTCCAGGCCCGCCGCCACGCTAAATAAGTGGCGCACGGCCGCGATGCCGGCCAGGGCATAGGTTTCGGTTTCGGCGGGAGCGTAGGTAACGGCGGCCGCGAAGAGATCCTGAACCGCCCCGGTCACATCGTGGTCCGCGGCAAAATAGATCTCGCAACGGTTGCAGGTAGACAGCACAACCGCCTCGCGCGCCACCTGGGCTAGTTGGCGGAGCAGCGGGGGGATACGGTCGGAGTCGAGCACCAGGCGGCCAAGCAGATCACTGGTAACCGTCCGATAGTTGGTTCCGAGCAGGAAGACATTCACCCAAGGCGCCCTTCTGATGTGGATCGCGCTCCGGGGCAAGAGCGCAACGGTATCGCGGTTGGCATCCAGGCCGGCATATAGTGAGGAGGGACGGCCGGTACCCGATGTTGGTCCACGAGCGACACTCCTAAGGCCATTGTACCGGAGATTGGTTTGCTGCTCCTTCGCCGGGTACGGCGTGTCCGATCTTCGGAGTACATGTTGTGGGCGGGCACTCCGGTGTACACCTTACCGGCGAGCGCATGGCGCGGGCTCCGGAAAGGGGAACAGGCGCGCGGCGCGGTTGAGGTGGGGCGTCGGCCTGCTTTGCGGGCGGGTATGCCGGCCGTGTACAATAAGGCGGCAGAATGAGTGCTCCCGATCGGAATGGCCCGGCTTTGCCGGCAATGCTGATTGACGGAGCCTGATCTCTCAGGTATAATAACGAATTGTGGCCGCGATTTCGCGCAAACGCGCGGTGATTTTAGGCCCTACGGGCCGCGCGGCGCCTTTCGAGTGACCAGTCAGTATGCATAAAGGATAGAACACGTGCCAACAATTCGGCAATTGGTCCGCAAGGGACGCGCACGTACGGTGAAGAAGACGGCCTCGCCCGCGCTGCGCTGGGCGTACAATTCGCTCAAGCAGGAGCCGCTTCGCCTAAAGGGAGCCCCGCAAAAGCGAGGTGTCTGCACGCAGGTGAAGACTGTAACGCCGAGAAAGCCGAACAGCGCCTTGCGCAAGATTGCCCGGGTTCGCTTGAGCAACGGTTTAGAGGTGACGGCGTATATTCCCGGCGAGGGTCATAATCTTCAGGAACACTCGGTGGTGCTCATCCGCGGTGGTCGAGTGAAAGACCTTGGCGGTGTACGGTATCACATCATTCGCGGAACACTCGATGCCTCCGGAGTCAAGGACCGGAAGCAGGGGCGTTCCAAGTATGGCGCTAAGCGTCCGAAAGCGGGTGGGGACGCCAAGAAACGCTAGCACGAGAGCCATTATCGGCCCAGGATTACGGGCCGACGATGATTCGCCCGCGGGTCCAGAGGCACTGCGAGGGGGCCGAATGATCTCGGTTCGCTCGTCAGTGCCTCTGGCTGTGCAAGGCAGATCACGCGCCGCCGGGGCGGCATGGGACGATGGGTAGACCACGGACGGCAGGAGAATTGCGAGGAGGCCACGATGCCACGACGCTCACGAGTTAGCAGGCGGGTGCTCGAACCGGATGCGCGCTACGGAAGCAAAACTGTCTCGAAGTTTGTTAATTGTGTGATGAGGGGCGGCAAGAAGTCTATCGCCGAGGGAATCTTTTATGACGCGATGGACCAAATTGAGAAGCAAACTCGCCGGCCTGCCATGGATACCTTCGACCTGGCCATGCGTAATGCCACGCCAACCCTTGAAGTGAAGCCACGCCGAGTTGGCGGGTCGACCTACCAGGTTCCGGTGGAGATTCGCGGTGACCGCCGGGTTGCCCTGGCCATGCGATGGCTGATCCGGGCTGCGCGCGCGCGCTCAGGCCGATCGATGAGTGAAAAGCTGGCGGCGGAATTGCGTGATGCCGCCAATGGAACCGGCGCTACGGTGAAGCGCCGGGAGGATACGCATAAGATGGCGGAGTCTAACAAGGCTTACGCCCACTATCGCTGGTAACGTCCTGGATGGACCGGCGGACCACCCAGGTGTGCCGCCGGAGACCCTTGACGGACGGCGCATTATTGCCCTAGGGAGGGTTCAATGGCCCGCACAGTCCCGCTCGAGCGGACTCGAAACATCGGAATCATCGCTCACATCGATGCCGGTAAAACCACGACCACGGAACGGATTCTGTTTTTCACCGGTCGTATTCATAAGGTCGGCGAGGTCCACGAGGGCGCCGCCACTATGGACTGGATGGAACAGGAGAAGGAACGCGGCATTACGATCACTTCGGCCGCAACCACCTGCTCGTGGGATAATCATCGGATCAATATCATCGACACGCCCGGCCATGTCGATTTTACGGTCGAGGTGGAGCGATCGCTGCGCGTGCTCGACGGTGGGATTGTGGTGCTTGACGGCGTGGCCGGTGTAGAGCCGCAATCGGAGAAGGTGTGGCGCCAGGCTGATAAGTATAATGTTCCCCGTTTTGTCTTTGCCAATAAGATGGATCGCACCGGAGCCGACTTCTGGCGCTGCGTCTCGATGTTGCATGAGCGGCTGGCGGCGAACGCCGTTCCGATCCAACTGCCTATCGGCCTGGAAGGGTCATTCCGCGGCATCGTCGACCTGCTTGAGATGAAGGCTACGGTCTATAACGACGAGCGAGGCGCCGACTTCACGGTGGGGGCGATCCCCGAGGACATGGTGGAAGAGGCCGAAAAGCACCGCGCTGTTGCAATTGAGAAGATCATCGAGGCAAGCGGCGACGATGATCTGATCGAACGGTATCTGGAGGGCGATAGCTTTGGTACGCTCGAGCTCAAGGCGGCTCTTCGCAAGGGCGTATTGGCCAACAAAATCAACCCGGTCCTCTGTGGATCCTCGTTGCGGAATAAGGGCGTCCAGCCCATGCTGGACGCGGTGATCGCGTACCTGCCGTCACCGCTCGATCTCCCGCCGGTGATCGGTACCGACCCCCGCACCGATGAAGCGGCAATTCGGACCGCGTCGGATGACGAGCCGTTTTCCGCTCTTGCCTTTAAAATTGTCAGCGATCCCTACGTGGGGCGGCTCTGCTACTTCCGCGTGTACTCAGGAAAGCTGCAAGCAGGATCGTATGTGCTGAACGCGATCAAAGATTCGCGCGAACGCGTGGGTCGCCTCTTGCAGATGCATGCCGACCACCGCGAGGACATCACGGAGGTGCGCGCGGGCGACATCGCCGCGATGGTAGGTTTGAAAAACACCTTTACCGGCGACACGCTCTGCGATCCCGCTTCTCCGATTGTGCTCGAGACAATCAAGTTCGCCGATCCGGTTATCTCCGTGGCGGTCGAGCCTAAGTCGAAGCCCGACCAGGATAAGATGGGCATGGCGCTCACGCGCCTGGGCGAAGAGGATCCGACCTTCCGCGTGCGGACGGACGAGGAAACGAATCAAACCATCATCTCCGGCATGGGTGAGCTTCATCTGGAGATTATGGTCGACCGCATGAAGCGTGAGTTCAACGTAAACGCCAACACTGGGCGCCCGCAGGTAGCCTACCGTGAAGCGATTACCGAGACGGTTAAGCAGCATCATCGCTACGCCAAGCAAACCGGCGGCAAGGGTCAGTTTGCCGATGTGTGGCTGGAAGTGGGCCCGCTTGAGCGGGGAGCAGGCTACCAGTTTGAGGACAAGATCGTGGGCGGCGCCGTGCCGCGTGAATATATTCCGGCCGTGCGTGAAGGTGCCTTCGAGGCGGCGCGCGGCGGAGTCATTGCCGGTTATCCCATGGTAGACGTGAAGATCACCCTCTTCGACGGCACGTTCCACGAAGTGGACTCGTCGGAGCAGGCCTTTCACATCTGCGCTTCCATGTGCTTCAAAGAGGCGGTACGACGGGCCAAGCCGGCAATTCTGGAACCGGTAATGCTGGTAGAGGTCAATACGCCCGAGGAGTTCATGGGTGATATCATGGGCGACTTGACCGCACGCCGGGGACAAATTGAGTCGATGGACCAGTTGGGGAACGGGCGGATTATCCGCGCCAGGGTGCCGCTGGCCGAAATGTTCGGCTACACGACCACGCTCCGCTCGATGACCCAGGGTCGGGCCCAGAATACGATGGAACCGTCCCACTACGATTTCGTACCGCACAACATTTACGAGGAATTGACCCAGAAGGCGAAAGTCTGAGCCAATACGCGATGAGGCGGGCCGCGGTGGGCGGCCCGCGTGCTAGGGACGCACGGGGAGACAGAGGGTGGCCAAGCAGAAGTTTGAGCGGAACAAGCCGCACGTCAACATCGGAACGATCGGGCACGTGGACCACGGCAAGACGACCTTGACGGCGGCGATCACCAAGACGCTGGCGACGGCGGGGCAGGCCAAGTACATGGCCTACGACCAGATCGACAACGCGCCCGAGGAGCGGGAGCGGGGGATCACGATCGCCATCCGCCACGTGGAATACGTGACGGAGGCCCGGCACTACGCGCACGTGGACTGCCCGGGGCACGCCGACTACATCAAGAACATGATCACCGGAGCGGCCCAGATGGACGGGGCCATTCTGGTGGTCAGCGCGGCGGACGGGCCGATGCCCCAGACCCGCGAGCACATCCTGCTGGCCCGCCAGGTGGAGGTGCCCAGCATCGTGGTCTTCCTGAACAAGGTGGACATGGTGGACGACGAGGAGTTGCTCGAGCTGGTCGAGCTCGAGGTGCGGGAGTTGCTCAGCCGCTACAACTTCCCGGGCGACGACATTCCGGTGATTCGGGGCAGCGCCTTGGCCGCCCTGGAGCAGGGGACGGGGAGCCGCGAGGATCCCAACAGCCAGTGCATCTGGGCCTTGATGGACGCGGTGGATGCCTACATCCCCACCCCGACCCGCGACGTGGACAAGCCGTTCCTGATGCCGGTGGAGGACGTGTTCGGGATCAAGGGCCGGGGCACGGTGGCGACGGGGCGGATCGACCGCGGGGTGATCAAGACGGGCGAGGAAGTCGAGATCATCGGGATGGGCCAGGCGACGCGCAAGGTGGTGGTGACCGGGGTGGAGATGTTCCAGAAGACGCTGGACCAGGGGCAGGCCGGGGACAACGTGGGCTGTCTGCTGCGCGGCATCGAGCGGGACGACATCGAGCGGGGCCAGGTGTTGGCCAAGCCGGGCTCGATCACGCCGCACGACAAGTTCGCGGCCCAGGTGTATGTGCTGGCCAAGGAAGAGGGGGGACGGCATACCCCCTTCTTCAAGGGCTATCGACCGCAGTTCTACATCCGGACCACGGACGTGACGGGGAGCATCACCCTGCCCGAGGGGCAGGAGATGGTGATGCCCGGCGACAACGTGGAGATGGGCGTGGAGTTGATCGTGCCGGTGGCCCTGGAAGTGGGGCTGCGCTTCGCCATTCGCGAGGGCGGACGCACTGTCGGCGCCGGCGCCGTCACCAGAATCGAGAAGTAGGGGCGAGAGAGC
>JAICHN010000206.1 GCA_025924845.1 Chloroflexota bacterium
CGCCTTGATCTTCTCGGCTGATCAGGATAGGGGCGATCGGGCAATGCAACAGTCGCTGCCGGCAGTTTTCGCCGCGCGCCGCGTGGCGCAGCAACTCGGCGGCGCCGGTGATACAGGGGGTAAATCCCTTCAGCACCGCCTCCCGCAGACAGCGCTGCAAGAGAGTCTCGATTTCGTCGCGCTCGATCAGCCGCGCCCCATCAATCACCAGCAAGGGCCGCTGAGCCCGCGCCGCCACGGCGGCGGCAACGGCGAGACAATTCTGCTCGTCCTCACCGTGCAGGAACGGGGGGGTACCCTCGGTTAAACTCTCGGAGACCATGGCCAATACGCCGGCGGAAAGCGGCAGATGCTGGTCCTCGGCCACAGTACGGGCCAGCTCGGCAATGCCCGGATGCATGGCCCTGTCACCGAGCAGATACCAGAGGAATCCGCGTTCAAGTACGATCTGTTGCTTCACCAGCGGATCCTCGCTCGGCGGCTTGAGCAATTGCCAATGGCGTAGCCGGCTGCCTGCCCCGAAACAGCTCAAATAGGCAAGCTGCTCGCTGCCGCTCGGTGCGAACAGCGCCAGGGCCAATTCCACCGAGGGATCTTTTCGCGTGATGTCGTCGTGGAGGAAGCCGAACAACTGGCCATAGCGGGCATCCACTTCGGGTAGCAGGCAGAGCGCCGTCACGGCGGTTTCAAAGGCCGACAGCCCCAACAGTCGCTGAGCCACGCCGAGTGTTGAATGCTCCGCCTCGGGCGGCAGTACGTAGATTTCGTCGCGCGTGGCAGAGGGCGGCGTAGCCGGCAGGGTGGGACCGGCCAATACCTGTTCAATCTGCGCCGGATCGACATGCAAACCGCGGAAGGCGTCCGGCGCCTCGCCGCCGCCGGCCAGCCGTTCCTCGGCCAGGGCGCGCACCCGGTCTCCGACCTGGGCGAGGGCGGTCAGGAGACCGGTATCAATCGCGCTTGGCGCGGCCGTGGTCATTGGGAGGCGCCAACCAGCGCATCGCACAGGTGATTTATCGCCGACTCCGTGCCCGCGTTTCCATCACCGGCAATCTGTTCCAGGCTCTCCAGCGCGCCGGTCACCGAAGGATCGGGGAGGATCTTTCCGCGCTCCTCCAACACTCGGACGGCCCGACGCGCCGTGCCGGCAATAACCTCGCCGAGGCCCGCGCGGGCGAAGGCCAATAACCAGCCCCGCAACAAGTCGGGAGCGGGCTGTATGGCGAAGGCGGCTCCGTAGGCCTGGCCCGCCAGATCGGGCGCCTTCGCTTCGGTCTCCTTCCCCAGCACACGTAGGGCGTCCGCGTCACCAGCGGATTCCGCCAGCCGCAGAGGCCAGCGCACCTCCACGCGAGCGTGGGCAAGCTCTGCGTCCGCCGTCTCATGCTCGGACTTCTCGGCCGGCACTTGTTCGTAGTGGTCGACCGCGGCCCCCTTTTCGGGTAGATCGATGCTATAGGTCGAATCATCTTCGATCGTCAGTGCGGATTCTTCCGCGCTACTCGCCACGGTCGCTGCCGTATCCCCTTCGGTTATCGAAGGAGGTTCTTGCAGGCTAATTGGTTCGGTCGGCGCCGAGTACCCTTCGATCGCTGAATCAGGCTCTCCTACGGCGTGAGCACTCCCGGCAATCATATTCTCGATCCGTGTCCGCACCTCTCGCGTACGTGGATGACCGGGTGCCTCGCGTTCTACCTCTTCAACCAGGCTCAGGGCCGCGGCACTGTCCGCCCATTGAGGCAGCAGATACAGTTCCGCCTCGTCGAGCAATGCGCCGAGATTCGCGGATAGCGGCGGGGCGGGCGGCGGCGGCGCCTCTTCACGCGGGGCGGGAGTGACTGGCCGGCCCGCGGGTACCGGCTCGGCCTCCGCGATCGGCGCGGCGGACTCCGCAAAGGCCGGTTCAACGGTCGGCTCGAGCCCTGCCGGCGCTTCGGCAGTCACCCCGGAATTACTCGTCCACTCGGCGGTTTCCAATTGCGGCGCCGATCCGGGTTGCGTCGGCTCGGTCTCGATGGGAGGCGGCACCGACCACATCGCGGCTTCGTCCACAACGAGCGCGCTCGGAGGCTCCCCGGTTTCGCCCATGGCCGGGGTCGCGGATCGTTCCGTGCTGTCATCCACGGTGGGAAAGGCGGAAGCACTGCCTGCCTCGTCTACGAGCAGGGCGGCGGACTGTTCGCCCGCATCGCTCGGGGTGGGGACCGAAGCAGGTTGCCAACCGTTCATTTCTGCCTGAGCCATCTCCCCTGCCGCCACCTGATCGGTCAGCGGCGCCGCCGAGACGTTTTCGGCCGCGGGCGCCGGTTCGGTCGGCAGGGCGGCTTGCCCAGTCTCCAGCGGCTCGGCTTGGAAGGGGGTGGGCTCGACCGGAGGCGCGGCATAAGGCTCCGGGTCGGCAGCCGGGGTCCACGCTTGCTGGACCGGAGGAGTGAAGGAGGTTTCGGGTTGAACGGTCGATAGCCGAGGCTGCTCGATCGGCGGTTCCGGCTCACTCGCCGGCATCTCGACGGGCGGCTCGTAGCGCGGTGCCGGCTCATAAGGAACCGACTGCGCGGGTGCTTCGTAACGATCCTCGTACGCCGGAGTAGGCTCGGCAACGGGAGGGGTCTCGAGCTCGGGTTCGGACTCGTCGACGGGTGGCCGGCTGAGCACGTCCCAGGGATCATAGGGCGCGGGGGCCCGCGACGGCTCTGCTATCGGCGACGGCTGCGCGACGGTATAGGGCGTCGCTTCGGAGGAAGGCCATGGCGTCGTAAACGCCGCGTTTGACGTGGAGGGAGACGGCGTTGTCGATGCCGCGGCATCGAGCGCGCTCCAGGGATCGTTCGGGTCGGCCTTCTTCGCCGGTTGCGGCGCGGATGCGGCATCGACCAAGGCCGGGGGCACCACCGCATGATATTCGCGGTCGCGCGGCGCACTGCGCGCCGGGTGGATGCGAAGCGAGGAGACGGGGAAAATCCCCCCATCATTGCGGTAGGCAACGAGTCCGAACTGGCGGGTCGCTCCGGCGGGGGTACCAATATCGACGGCCCCGGTGAAGCGGGCGGGGACACCGAGAATGGCGAACTGACGAGTTTGCCCGCGCATGATCACATCCAGGTCGGGCATGGAAACCCCGGGAACGCCGATTACCAGGCCATAGCGAATCGCCCCGGATACTTCAATCCAGGTCAGCGCCAACCCTTCATCCGGTCGCGTTTCCGTCTGCAGGGGCACGGCGAGCGTCTGCATGATCACACCTCATTCCGGCGGCCCCGAAGCGGCAGGGGCCGGCGACCCCTCGCGACCACACCCGGGGTGAAGCGGGCATACAGCCCTTGGTAGTTTTAGACAATCATAGGAGTAGCACGCCAAAGGCGTGGGGTCAAGCGTCGGTGTTCAGGTGAAATGCACGGCCGCCGCTCCGCTTAATCATAGTCGAATCAAAGGGGGACGGGTGCCTCGGCGGCGCACCGCCGATGCCTTGGGAGCCATTGACGGCGGGGCAGGTCCGTGCAATACTGCGACAAGAGGATGCAGTGTCCCCTTTTTAGGTTGGTGTATGCCTGCGAGTGCTTATCCCTACCACGCGATACGCCGGCGAGCCCAACCGCGGGTTGTCGTGGCCGTCCCCCTCCACGCCCACGCTCCCCCGTTGTGAAAGGTTGTGGCATTTTGCGGCCGTAAGCGGCGATTCCCTGATCAGGCCGACCTAATGATGACTATAAGGAGCAAGGGTGTAGTAGGATGAGCGATATGTCGTACGATCAAGAACAAGTACACAACCTGAAGACCCGGCATTCTACCCAGGAAGACAGCATTGCCAAGCAAACCCACCCCTCCGTCGGCATGCTGCTGCATATGCAGCGCACCGCCGGCAACGCCGCCGTGAACGCGCTCCTGAGCAGTCGCCCGGCCCGCGGCACGGCCGTGCAGCGCACCGCCGCCGTGGCGGAGGGCGAAAAGGACACCAACATTGGTGAACGCATTCGCGCCGCCTCCGGACGGGGCAGCCCCTTGGGCGGCGATGTGCAGCGCACCCTGGAGTCCGGGTTGGGCGCCAACATGTCCAATGTGAACGTGCATACGGATAGTGAGGCCGATCACCTGGCTCGCTCGGTTGATTCGGTGGCCTTTACCACCGGTTCCGATATTTTCTTCCGCTCCGGCGCCTACAATCCCGGTACCTCCGAGGGCATGCATCTGCTCGCCCATGAGGCAACCCACACGGTGCAGCAGGCTCAGGGTCCCGTTTCCGGTACGCCAACCGCGGGCGGGGTGTCGGTAAGCGACCCATCGGACAGTTATGAGCGGGCCGCCGAGGCCAGCGCGGCCAATGTCATGTCCGGGGCGGGGGTATCCGCTCAGCGCATGGCGGCGGGCTCAGCCGGCGCCGCCGTGCAACGCGAGGCCGCCGAGGAGGAGGAGGTGCAGACCATGCGCTCCTCCCAGTTCGAATCCGTGCAGCGCGAAGCCGAGGGAGCCGAGGAGGAGGAGGAACAGGTGCAGACTATGCGCTCCTCCCAGTTCGAATCCGTGCAGCGCGAAGCCGAGGGGGCTGAGGCCGAGGAGGAAGAGGTGCAAACGATGCGCTCCTCCCAGTTCGAATCCGTGCAGCGCGAAGCCGAGGGGGCCGAGGCCGAGGAGGAAGAGGTGCAGACCATGCGTTCTTCACAGTTCGCCGCCGTGCAGCGTCATGCCGCCGAGGAAGAGGCGTAGGTCGGCCCGGTCCCTGTTGAGCATCCACTAGTCCGGCGCAATCCCGCTGGGTGTTCCGGTCTTGGCGATTGGTCGGGAATTATGTTGGTTAACCTAGAGTGCCGAATGAAACTGTGAGCGAGTTGAAAGGCGTATTAGTCCGCCATGAATAGAGGATCGCGGAGCAGGGCATCGCGTCAAGTTCGTCCACGTGACGTGCATGTCGAGGCCGTACAAACTCGGGCGAGCGGGCAGACGACAGCATCACTCGCTCCTACCCAGGCTCTGTTGCTGGCCATGCAGCGCCAGGCGGGCAACGCGGCGGTGAATCGATTGTTGGGAACGATGAGCAGCGCGCCATCCTCACCCGGCGGACCTCGACCCGCAGTGCAGCGTCACATCTGTGGCCCGGGCTGTGGCCACCCTCTGTTTTCCGCGATTCAGCGCCGTCCGGCCGGAGGAGCGCCGCGCCGCTCTCCTACTGCATCGCTGCAGCGCAACCGGGCCGGATCCGCCTCGCATACCTGCACCGCCGCCTGTAATCACCGGGCCAGGGCGGCCAATACCATGCTGGCCGTGCAACGCCACAGTTCATGGGAGCACCGTGCCCTGGGCGACATCGAACCCGAGGACTTACAGATTATCGCGGGTGGACGGGACGTGCATGGCGGGAAAACGGTCACTATCCCCAACAAGGGCGCAATCAGCCAACAGGATGTGAATCACGTCCTCGAACAGGAATTGCATCGCCTGGAAACCTTTCGTGATCATCCGCCCAAGGATGATTCACAGGCCTCAGTTATGACCTTGCAGCACATGTCGCAGGATCCCTTGTGGGATGTACGCCTCCTCCATATTCCCTTTTCAAATGGGAAGAAAGAGGTGCTTACCTACGGCGAGATGAATACTATGGCGGACCTCTTTGGCAACCCCGAGGAAATGAAACAGTCGGACCCCGGCCGCTTCCATCAGTTGCTGCAGGGTATTCGTAGTCAGAGCTATTTCAATCTGCTCAATCTCTACAACGAGGTTCGCGGCACTACGACGCGCGGGAAGGCCAGCCCGCTTCGTCTGCTGGATAAGGCCCAGGGCAAGGCCTCTTCGAAAGCCTCAACCGGTGCCTTCTCCGGGGGGGTGGGAAGTACCGGCGAGCAGATCGATCCCGTCATCGGCGAGTTGAACTTGATGGGTATTACTGGGCGCGGGAAGTACCGCGTCGGCGAAAATGTCCTGCCCGGCACCGGCAAAGGTGAGACGGATTATTCGGCGGGCTTGGGCCGCAACGCCTGCCACTTCGCGCCCGAAAGCTGGCACAGCTGGGCCCAATACCACACCAAGGCTCGCACCCTGGCGCAGAGCGCGCGCAACAACCAGGTAATCGCCGATCAGGCGGAGACCGAAGCCGACGATCTGATCCAGAATCGCCGGCCGCTGGATGCACAAAAGAAAAAGCTGGAAGCCGCCTTGGCGGGTCATAAATCTCAAGAGGAGTCGAATGAGGCCCTGTTGCAGAACGGCTTCGGCGACCACTTCCTTCAGGACTCATATGCGGCCGGCCACTTGATCAATAAGACACAGATCATGATGTGGTTCGTGAACTGGTTGGATGCCCATCCCAAAAACCGGAAATCGTGGAGCCAGGACCAGTTGACTCGCTACAAGCTGATGGCCAATCAGCAAGGCGGTCTCGGCGTATCGCAGGGCCGTTACGATAAATCACAACCCGGTCAGATTAAGGGCCGCGATGCGCAATCCGTTGAGGATATCGAGGATGATCCCACCACGGGAACCGATTGGGTGGATCGATTCTTGGCTCTTGGCCTGAGAGTAACCGATGTCATCAAGCCGGGGACCGACGGCTATCGGTTGCTGGTGTGGTGGCAGGGCGCCGGTTCCACGTTGCAGGATAGCCTGAATTCGACAGCTGCCGCCACTGGAGCCGGTCTGGGAACACTTCGTGTCAAAGGATTACTCGATCAGTTTGTGACCGAGGGTATCGCCACGAGCAAGGACAAGAAAGACGGTACCACCACCTACAAACTGGATCCGCGCTACCGGGTGAGCAAGAAGAATCTCGTTAAGCACCAGCTGGCGGTGACGCCGACAAGGGACGAGGCGACCCAGGGCGATCGCGATCTGAGCTTCGCGAAAATGGCAGCCGCCGTGACGTACTCGGACTACCACAGCTTCCTGAACAACGCCTACTTGCAACTCTCGACCAACATGCTCCACAATCGCTACTGTTCGGGAGGCCTGAAGGTTACCGATACGGTAGGTGGAAACCTCTTTAAGATCTACGGCGACGACGCCATGTTCCAGACCGAGAGCGACAAAGGGGTGCGGCAATCGGCCGAAACGGCCCGGATGTCGCGGGATTCAATCTACAGCCTGCTCGCCGGACAGGCGCCCGCCAAGACGCCTCAGGAGATCTCGGCTCGCTTCCCCAGTCGTGTGCAGCCGGAAAAATTGCCGACCGATCAGGGCGATCCTCCCGTGGTCAGCCTGGAAGAGTGGCATACGGGCGGCAGCTTGAAGAAGATATGCGACGATTTCGTCTTCCCCGAGACCGCGAACGGGGTGAAGAGCAACTTCATTTCCGTCAAGGGCAAGCTCACGGGCAAAATCTCGAAGGACGACATCAAGGCGATTCACTCCGGCGAGGCGTTTTAGTAAACGTCCCCCGCCGCCTGGGCATCCAGGCGGCGGGGGACATGGGAAGTGGCAAGGAATTCCCCTACTTGTTCGGCTTTCCACTCCAGGTTCTTGATGAGCTCATCTAGATGCGTTGAGCTTGATGATGATCGCCAAATAGCTTCCGTGCTCGAAGCGCAACGGGCGTGGGCCGCGTACGCCCTGTGCGATCTCGAACCGCCGCATCGCCAATACGCTCGCTTTATCGGCGCCATGGCCGACGGCGGGCTTCGCGCCGTTGTCCTGATCTATACTCCGCCCGGCTTCACCTCGGTGCTCCCAACCGGCGATCCGGAAGCTGTGGCGGCGATTCTGGCCGAGGCTGCCGACTTGCCGCCCGATCCGCTGCTGATCGTGCAGCGTGGGAACCGGGGTGCTCTGGAATCACGCTATAGCGTGACCAAGGCGTGGATCATGCTTCGCATGATCGTGCCCGCCGATGCCCTTCGTCCCGTATCCGTCGCGGATGCCGAAATTGTCCCGCTCACCGCCGACCACCTGGACGCGGCGCGGGCGCTCTATACGCTCTGGCCCGAGACGGTCTTTACCACCTTCATGTTCGAGCACGGCATCTTCTACGGCGCCTATCGGGCCAGTGAACTGGTGGCCGTGGCGGGTACCCATGCCGTCTCGTCTCGCTATCGGATCGGGGTGATCGGGAACGTGTTCACCCATCCCGCCCATCGTGGCCAGGGCCTCGGAGCGGCGGTCACCGGCGCGGTGGCGGGCGCCATGTTCGCGCGCGGCATGCGTGACCTGGCGCTGAACGTCCGCGACGACAATCACGCGGCAATCGCCGCCTACCGTCGCCTCGGCTTCGAGGTGGACGAGCCGTTCTGGGAGGCCAGGGCGACCCTGCGTCCATAGGCATCGGTGACCCAGGTAGAGCAACCCTACCGTTGCGCCACACCCTCGGCGCGCGCCGCCTCGGCCACGGCGGCGGCCACGCTTGGCGCCACGTCGCGATTGAAGGCGCTGGGAATGATATAGTCCTCAGCCAGTTCGTCGGGGCCGACCATCTCTGATATGGCGCGCGCCGCCGCCACTTTCATCCCCTCGGTAATTCGTTTGGCCCTGCAATCCAGGGCGCCGCGGAAGATGCCCGGGAAGGCCAGCACATTGTTCACCTGGTTCGGATAGTCGCTGCGTCCGGTGGCGATGATCCGCGCCACGCCTTCCACTTCTTCATAAGGTACTTCGGGGTCGGGGTTGGCCAGGGCAAACACAATGGGATCGGCCGCCATCCGGGCGATGTCGGCGCCGCTCAAGAGGTTCGGGGCGGATACACCGATAAACACATCGGCCCCTACCAACATCGTCCTGAGATCGCCTTGCAACTGGTCGCGATTGGTTTGCCCCGCGTACCATTCCCAGATCGGCGTCGTGATGTAGGACGCGCCCTGGCAGAGCGCCCCATACCGGTCGCAGCCGACGATGTGTCGCACGCCCGCGGCAAGCAGCATCTTGGTAATCGCCACGCCCGCCGAGCCCAGGCCGTTTACCACCACGCGGATCTCGCTCACGTCCTTGCCTACGATGCGCAGTGCATTGAGAAGGGCGGCCAGCACCACGACCGCCGTCCCGTGCTGGTCATCATGAAACACGGGAATATCCAGCAGCGCCTGCAGGCGCTCTTCGATGGCGAAGCGGCGAA
>JAICHN010000207.1 GCA_025924845.1 Chloroflexota bacterium
AGTCCCCGGCTTATCACCCTACAACCTACCCTGCCTCCCGGCCGCGGCCGGAAGTCAACCCCCTACTTCGCCCCTCCGCGGATTCAGGCCCGGTACCCTCCAAGTTTTGCGGCCATTCTTGCCCAAGCGTGCTGTTCCTCGTAGGCCCGTCCTAACCGAAAGAGGGTGCCTTCGCCGAACGGCCGGCCCAGCAGTTGAAAACCGATCGGCAAGCCGGCGGCGGAAAAACCGCAGGGCACGGTGAGCGCGGGCAACCCGGTCAGGTTCGCCGCGATCATCAGGTTGAGGGCGGCGCTGATCGCATCCTCGTCGCTCTGGTCCATTGAGGCGGCGTGGTCCATCGGCACGGTCGTGGTGGGGGAGGTTGGGGAAATCAGCGCATCAAGGCGCTGGGCGCGGAAGAGGTCGCGCACCATGCGCCGGATCACGGTACGAACGCGTTGCGCCTTGACGTAATGGGCGGCGGGAACGAGTTCGCCCAGTTCGAACATGACGCGGGTCGCCGGATCGAGATCGCTGCCCCGCTCACGGAGGACGCGCCCGTGGTTGGCGCTCGCGTCCGCCAGGAGAATGGTCACTCCCACCGTGCTCATCAGTTCCGCTGCCGGCAGATCCACCTCCACGATCCGGGCGCCCAGGGCCGCCAACTCCCGCACCACCACATCCACGGCGCTGCGTACTTCGGGTTGGACCTGGTCGCCGGGGAAGGCGCGCTGCACGCCGATGCCAAGCCGATCGATGCCGCCTTCCATGCTCGTCCGATAGCTTTCGGTCGGCACGGCGATGCTTCCGGCGTCCCGTGCATCATAGCCGGCCAGGGCCTGGAGCAGAATGGCGGCATCCTCCACCGTCCTGGTAATCGGCCCCACACTATCGAGCGAGGGACTGAGCGGCACCACGCCAAAGCGGCTCACCAGGCCGAAGGTTGGTTTGAGGCCAACCAGGCCGTGCAGGGAGGCCGGCTCGCGGATCGAACCGCCGGTGTCGGTGCCGATAGCGCCGAACGCCGAGCGCGCCGCCACGGCGGCCCCCGAGCCGGCGCTCGATCCACCCGGATAACATTCGACGTTCCAGGCATTGCGCGTGGGCGGAACGTTCACGCCGTAGGCGAACTCATGGGTAACCGTTTTGCCGATCATTATCGCCCCGGCCGCGTGCAGGCGCTCCACCACCGCCGCGTTGTAAGGTGGGATGAAACCGGCCATGGCCCGCGAGCCGGCTTCGGTGCGGATACCCTCGGTAAAGCAGATGTCCTTGACCCCGATCGGGATGCCGTGAAGCGGCCCGCGACTCCGCCCCTCCGCCGTCTCCCGATCCAGCCTACGCGCCTCGGCGCGGGCCTGCTCGGCCAGGACCAACGTGTAGGCATGGATGAGCGGCTCCGTTTCCGTGATCCGCCGCAAGGTCGCCTCGACCAGTTCAAGAGCCGAGATCGATCGGCTCGCGATCAGTGCCCCGGCTTCGCCGATCGATAGGAATGCCGTCTCATCGCCCTCCATGTATCGGCCTCCGCCCCTCAAGAGTGGGGGAAATATTATAGGGCTTCCTCATCGTCCCAGCGGGGGTCGAACGTCTCGATCGGATCCACGCCGTCGAGATTCAAGCGATCGAGCAGGGCAATGGATGCAAGCTGATCGGTGAGCGCGGTCGCCAGGGGGGCGACATCCTCGGCGGGCAGGGTTAATCCAACCAGACGGCTCAGCGTCTCCACGGTGGCGGCGCTGATCGGCGGCGCCTTGCTTTGTCGAATGTAGGCCATGGCATTCCTCCCCGGATGAGCGTAACCTACTTTTTCCCGTCACGTGTATTAACGTTGCGCGTTAACCGACATTGACACCGGCCAAACCCGATGCTAACCTCCCTCTGTATCGATTTGCCGGCCGGCGTGGCGTCCCGCGCCGCGCCGTGCTCCGCCCCTTCCCATGCTGCTTTTTCACGCAGCGTGGTTTGCCGCGGTCCCGCCGACCGGGGACCCTCCGGCTGATGCGTGGTAGGGACGAACGGCCTCGGCCGGGTGTGTCGGTGCCTGGGCTCCAAACACTGCCGGCCGAGTTTGCACTACAGAGCGGAAAGGATAGAGATCCCGGGATGACCGTCTCGCACGGAGGACCCCTCATTGGCCGCGTGCTACGTGGCGCGATCGTCGCCGCGCTGGTTGTCCTGGGGCCGATCGGAGGAACCACCACGGCCCGGCCCGCCGCTGCTTCGTCCGCCACGTTGCACATCTGGTACGGCAGCGACGACCCGACCGAGCAGGCTTGGGCCGGCGATCTGGCCAACCGCTTCGCCGCGACACACGCTTCGATCAAGATCCAATTCTCCTTCTACGATCTCGACGATATGAACGACAAGACCCAGTTGGCGCTCAACACCGGTAACCCGCCCGATCTGATCTACAGTACGCCGCGCGGACCCGGCCTTCCGTCCTACGTGCATGCCGAAAAGTTGCTCGATCTCACGGCCGAGGCGCGCAAGCGCGGCTGGGCAGGCCAACTACGGCCCGGACTGTTGACCGGGTACAACGATCTGCTCGACGCGGCGGGCGCGCCGGCCGACGCCGGCAAGGTCTATGCCGTGCCCTATCTACTGGCGGCGGACGGCGTGCTCTACAACAAGGATATCTTTAACCGTCTCCATCTCCAGGTGCCCAAAACAATGGGGCAATTCACTGCCCTCTTGCCTCGCCTCAAACAGGCGGGCTATACACCGCTGGGTTTCGGCAACGAGGATGCCTGGGTTGGCGATGCCTGGTATCTGGCGCTTCTGAACGCACGGCTTGGCCCCACCGCCTTGCGGCCGGCGCTGCGCCTTGCCCCGGCGTTCAGTTTCGCCGCCCCACCCTTCCGCCAGGCAGCGGCAACCTTGCAGGACTGGGCCAGGGCAGGCTACTTTAGCCCGCGCTTCGGCGGCCTCGATCCACAGGAGGCGATCGAGGACTTCTTCGCGGCCGGCCGTACTGCCATGCAGTTGGTATCAAGTACCGAGGGTTCGCAGATTCTCACCGAGGCGAACGACGACGACAGTAAGGCCAGGAACGTGGGCCTATTCGCCTTTCCCGCCGCTACCGGACGGCAACCGGTGATGGTCTGGGACGGCTACACCGGCTGGGCTATTCCCCGCGCCTCCCACAACCAAGCCGCCGCGCTGGACTTCATCGATTTCGCCCTTTCCGCGTCCACGGCAAACACCTTGCTGGCCCACGGCCTCCTTCCGGCACGCCGGATCAATCCCGCCGCGAAGACCGCCGCGCCGTTCCAGCACGAGTACCTTACTGCCCTCGCCTCGGCCCGGCAGGGCGTCTTCCTGGATGCGGCGCCCATTCCCAACTTCCTGGCCACGATGGAAGCGCAGCTTCAACAGTTGTTGGCCGGGAAGGAGAGCCCGACCGCGTTGACCCATACCTTGCAGTCCGCCTACGCTTCACATGGGCGCACGGCTCGGTTCGCCGATACGGACGGTGAGTTTTAAGCATACTCGCACACAGGGCGCGGAGCGGATGTGACCACGATTCGGTTGCCCATACGCCCCGCCGCCTCGATTCGACGCCTTGCCGCCGCGCTGTACATCGGACCGTCCGCCGTTGTCTATGGATTGTTCATACTATGGCCGCTGTGGCGGGTGCTGATCCTCTCGTTCGAACGCTGGGACGGCTACGGCCCGTCGAGCTTCATCGGATTTGCCAACTATGGGACGCTGTGGTCGGACCCGGGATTCGCGAGCGAACTGCGCCATAGCCTGCTCTGGTTCGCCGTAGCCCTGGTCGTTCCCGTGCTGCTGGGCCTGGGTCTGGCCCTGCTCGCCACGCGGGCGCCCGCCTGGGTCGCGGGGATCGCTCGTGCTCTTCTCCTGGTGCCGCTCCTCTTGCCGAGCGCGGTGATCGCGGTAACCTGGAAGCTGATCTACACGCCGCTGCACGGCATGTTGAACAGCCTGCTTGGCGCGGTTGGCCTTGGCGCGTGGAAGCAGGATTGGCTGGGCGATCCCAACCTGGCCCTTGGCTCGTTACTCGTGCCGGCCGTCTGGGCCTCGTACGGGTTGAGCCTCCTGGTCTTCGGCGCCGCGCTCGCCATGATCGGGCGGGAGACCTGGGAGGCGGCCACGCTGGATGGGGCGGGCGCTTGGGCGCGGTTCCGCTACCTCACCCTGCCCCAAACTCGCCATGTGCTTCCCCTCGCCGTGGTGGCCACGGCCCTATGCGCCGTTCCGTCATTCGATCTGGTCACCCTGCTGACGAACGGGGGGCCGGGCTACGCCACCACGACGATCGAGCTCGACATGGAAGGGCGGGCCTTTGGCCTGGGGCAGGTTGGGCTGGGCGCGGCCCTGGCCTGCGTGGGGGCGTTGTTCGGCCTGGCGCTCAGCGGAGTGGCGCTGCTCGTGGCCCGCGGCTACGAGCAAGGGAGTGATGACGATTTCGGCGCGTCGCGTGCCGGCGGTCGGCGAGCCCGAGGGTCGGGGCGCTGGACGCCGACCCTCGGGCTCGTCGTGGTCACGCTGCTGATCCTCAGCCCCGTCCTATGGTTGGTCATCCGCTCGACCCAGATGGACCAGGGCGAAAGCGGTGTATGGGCCAACGTGCGTACCGTGTGGTCCGCCGGCTTCGGGAAGGCGTTCGTGACCAGCGCCCTGATCGGCGTCATCGTCGCCCTCGGGACCGTGATCCTGGCCCTGCCCGCCGCCTTCGCGCTCCAGCGCACCCGAAGCAGGGCGCTGCGGGTAGGCGCGGCGGTGGTTCTGGCGGTGGGTCTGTTTCAGCCCATCGAGGTCTTGATCATCCCGCTGTTCACCCTGCTTCGCGATCTGGGACTGCTGAACACGGCTGCGGGGGTGATCCTGCCCGAGATCGGCCGCGCCGTTCCGCCGGCGGTATTGCTGCTCTGGGGGGCGCTCCGCGCCCTACCGATATCCGTACTGGAGGCCGCCGAGGTAGATGGAGCGTCACCGCGCCGGATCCTGTGGTTTGTCGCGCTGCCCCTGGCAACGCCGATGCTGCTGATTGTGGCACTGTGGTCGTTTCTCTGGAGTTGGGGCGAATATCTGTTGCCGACCATCGTGATCCAGGATGACAGTCTGCAGACGGTGCCGGTCGAACTAGGGTACTTCATGGGCCGGATGGATACGCAATACGCGCTGATCGCGACCGGCGCCCTCCTTGCCGCCGCCCCCCTGCTGATCGCCTACGGCGCGGGCTACGGCGTGTTTCGGATCGGCCTGCGTCGATTGCGCTCGACCGTGGTATAACACACCACACATACCCATGGCTTGATAAGCAAACTTATTGGGGCGTGCCTCAACGTTTGTGGCCGAGGCCGCAATTTAGGGGTGCGGGTCTCCAGGCCCGCCGTCGCTACCGGCCCGCTGCCGCGGATCGTGCTACCCGAATGACGATCCACCGTCGAACCAGGCGGGTCTGGAGACTCGCGCTTCTAAAAACAAGCATGCCGGCACAAACGCGAGGTACGCTCGAGGAAGATCCGCCCCGCGCTTATACTCGGCTCCTCCGATATACTGCTGTAGTGGGTGCGGGATAGCGGAGGGAGTACGCGCGCGGCGCAACGATGGCCAAACTGCTCGATGGGCGGGTTTCTCTCAGACGCGGCAATACGGCTCAGCGCGTGGACGCGGGGCTCTAAAAGCCGACGGCACGGCTGCCGTCTTTCTCGCCGCGTAGAATAATCCGAGTCAAGCAGGAGGTCGGTAGTGAGGCTGTCTGTCTGTCCCTGGAGCGCGGTGCGATCGATGATGCGGTGGGGCTGCCGCCCTTTCCGTTCCGCTCTCTCCCTCGGCTTGGGTAGTGCGGCGATCGTCGGAATCCTGGTTCTTGCCGCCCTGGGATTGCATCCCTTGGCGCAGGCCGCGCCTTCCCGTGGACCGAGCGTCGCTCTAACCTCCAAGCTGCCATCGAATCAACCGGTCGGTACCTCCATCGTCTGGCATGCCGAGTCACGGGGGCTTACCGCTCCGGTCTACCAGTTCAGTGTGATGCCGTCCGGCGGTCCTTCACGCGTCGTACGCGATTTCAGCGCCGGGGCGGCCTTCACCTGGACGCCGCTGCAAGAAGGCCAATATACCATTCAGGTTTTGGCGAAGAGCGGCTTCGCCGGTACAAGCACGGTGAAGTCCGTCGCGACGTTCATCATCGCGTCTCGGGTCACGAAGGCGAGCCCCGTGGTCAGCGCCACCAACAACCCGCTGGTCGCCCTCTACAGCGCGCCGGCCTGTACCGCTGGTACGCTGGTGGTGCAGTTCCGTCCCGACGCCGGCTCCTCGCCCTGGCAGTCCACGGCGGCGCAGCCCTGCCGTGCCAAGCAGAGTATCAACGTCCTCGTAGCCGGGATGCGGCCGAAAACGCGTTACATCTTGCGCGATGTGGTCACCTCGGGTAAAACTCAGACCAGCTCCGACGTGCTGGCTTTCATGACCGGCGCCCCACCTTCCGGACTGAAGATCGCCACGTTTACCGTGAAGAAGGCGCCCACCGCCCAGGCCGATCTGGGGCTCCCCGTCATCTTCCACTCGCTAAACGTCAATCCCTCGCCCTCGGTCGCCAATCCGATCGCGACCGACCTCAACGGCAATCTGCTTTGGTATTACGACACCCTGCATAACGGCCTGGTCCTGGTCCTGGGCGTCCATATCTTACCGGGCGGCACCTTCCTGCTGATCGGACGAGACGCCAATCGGGCGATCGGCGCCGATGTGCTCCGTGAAATCGATCTCGCGGGCAACACGGTGCGCGAGACCAATATCGAGGCGGTCAGCGCGCAGTTGGCCCGCCGCGGCCAGGAACGGATTTACTCATTCCATCACGATGCCCTGCGGCTGCCCAACGGCGATACCGCCGTGTTCGGCGCGGTGGAGCGCAAAATCGGCAACCATGTGGTGATGGGCGATATGGTCATCGTCCTCGACGCCGACTTCCAGGTGGCATGGACCTGGGATTCCTTCGACCATCTGACACCGCCCGCGACCATTCCTCCCGGCTGGCAAACCTGCACCACCGCCAAGCCGTGCCCCCTGCCCGCTTTGCGGCCCTACGATTGGACCCATGCCAACGGCTTTTCGTGGTCATCGACCGATGACGACTTGACCATCTCCTTCCGCAATATCAACCTGACGGTCAAAATCGCCTATCAGAACGGCCATGGCGACGGCAAAATCCTGTGGCGCCTGGGCCCGGGCGACGATTTCACCCTCAAGTCGTCCACTCCCTCCCCGTGGTTTTCGCATCAACACAACACGACCTACGTGTCCCCCGATACCGTGGCCCTCTTCGACAACGGCAACGTTCGTTGTGATGCCGGCATGGTGAAAGGCTGCCAGAGCCGCGGACAGGTCTACAAACTGGACGAGCAGCATCACATGGCCACTCTGCTGCTCAGCGTCAATCTGGGCGCGTTCTGGCAGGCGCTCGGCAGCGCGCAGGAGCTTTCTAATGGTAACTTCAGCTTCGCGGGCGGCTTTGCTCCCCCCTCGAAAGAGGACGAGTTCCGCCCCGATGGAACCGAAGTGTATGAACTGGATACCACCGCTTCGGAGTATCGGGCCTACCGAATTAGCGGTATGTCGTTTTAACTATGGTGCGGACGTGGAGACCGGCCCGCCGAATAGTGGCCGCGCTATTCCTGGTCGTCGTGCTGATTGGGGGCGGCCTCGTCTACGCGCGTCATGAGGAGATTCCTCGGGCGACACCGGCCAATCAGCCGCTCACGTTCGCGCCGATACCGGCCAGGGAGGCACCGCAAGTGGCGGCGGCGCGGCGCAAGATCAAGCACATCGTGTTCGTCATCCTGGAGAACCATACCTACGATAATGTCTTCGGGCGGTTCCCCGGTGGGGACGGCACAACCACGGCAGTTTCCGGCAAGGGCAGCATTCCCCTGGTCCATGCTCCACCATACGGCTGGCATGATATCGATCACGAATACGGCAATGCGGTCAAAGCGGTCAACGGAGGCAAAATGAACCGTTTTGCCGACAATCCCGGTGCTGATCTCAACGGCGATCAGGCGGCATTCGAGCAATACGACCAGAGCGACATCCCGAACTTCTGGAGCTACGCCCAACACTTCACCCTGGGCGATCATATGTTCTCTTCCATGATCGGTCCGACCTTCCCCAATCACCTGTTCACCGTCGCCGCGCAGTCCGGCGGTATCGTGACCAATCCGCAGAACAATACGGCCAACGGCTGGGGCTGCGATAGCACGCCCGGCTCCTACGCTCAGGCGCTTGGCTCGGATGGAAAGCTCAAGAAGGTAGGAACCTGCCTGAGCTTCTCCACCATGGCCGATGTCATGCAAAAGATGAAGGTGCCCTGGACCTACTACGGGGCGGAGAAGCCGGACGCCGGGTATTTGTTCTCCACGCTCGATGCCTTCGGCAGTATCCGTAATACCTCGCTATGGACCCAGAAGGTGAAGGATCAGAACGACTTCGCGGCCGATGCGAAGCACGGCAAGCTGCCCGCCTTCAGTTGGGTAAGCCCTACCTTTTTGACCAGCACCCATCCGCCGTTCTCCATGTGTACGGGCGAAAACTGGTTCGTCGACAAAATGAATGCTCTGATGCAAGGGCCGGACTGGAGCAGCACCGCCGTCTTCCTGGTATGGGACGACTTCGGCGGCTATTACGACCACCTAGCGCCCCCCAAAGTCGATGCGCTTGGTCTGGGGCCGCGGGTGCCCTTGATCGTGATCTCCCCCTATGCGAAGCAAGGGACGATTACCCACACCACCTACGGCTTCGAGTCGGTGCTCAAAACGGCCGAGGAGATCTTCAAACTGCCCTCTTTGACCGACCGCGATCGCGACGCCAACGACGTGCTGGGCGCCTTCAATTTCGCTCAGAAGCCGATTGCCCCCATGGCGCTAAAGACCCGATCCTGCGCTCCGGGTTTCAGCAAGGCCCAGTTCCCGATCTTCACGCGCGGCAGCTTCAGCCAAACGGTCACCTCCATGCTCCATCTCAGTCTGGATCA
>JAICHN010000208.1 GCA_025924845.1 Chloroflexota bacterium
CACCAGCCGAGCAGGAGCGTGCCGCCGACATAGCCGGCAACTACGAGGACCGCGGGTAGCATCTCCATCACCCTTCCACCCTAAGTCCCCGTACCGGCCACGAAGGGCAGCCACGGCACAAAGAGTTGCTCGCGCAAGTCACACCGCAATGGCCGCGGGTGCTTCAGGTGGGCGGGATCCGGGACCAGGTGGACCCGGCGCGCCGGCACCCCAGATGCCTCAAGCTGGGCTTCAATCTGTCGGCGTGTGGCCTCCGTACCCGCCGACGCTACAACTTCGACGGCCACTCCACCCGGCACAGCCCAGAACCCGTAGCGCGCGGGCAGCGGCACGGCATCGACCGCTTCGAGCGCCTCAAGCACCTCGCGCGGGAAGGTCCATCCCACCTCATGCCGCACGGCCAGGCGCCTTTTGCCCAGGAGGTCGGAGGTGGCGGGCATATGGCGCAGTTCGCAACACGGCGGCTCGACAAGCGGGCGCACCACATCCTCGGTGTCGTACCGAAGGATGACCGTGGCGTCGCGGTAGGGGGCGAAAGGCGTCACCACCAGCGTGCCGGCCTCGCCGGGCTTTGCCGGAACCCCAGTCCCCAGGGCGAGCACTTCCACCAACCCCTGCGAAGCCTCGAAGTGTAGGTGGCCCTCGGCGCAACGCGTGCCGAGACACGGCCACGTCTCGGTCATAGCATAGCCCTGCACGAACTCCACGGCGCCAAAGAGGTGGCGGGCGCGCGCCAACAGTCCTTCCGCCACCAGTTCGCCCCCCACGATGATGCGCTCCAGACCGAAATCGATAGGCTGGTATCCGAGCTGGACGCCCCTGGTGACCAGTTCACCCAGGTACGATGGGTAGGTCTGCAGGATGCTGACCCGGGGCTTCTTCCCAGGGAGGCGATGCGTGTGTGCCAGCATCGCCAGGGTGTGCGTCGGGTCGACGAGGCCGGCGAAGGTCCAGGAGGCGCCGATGCGCGTACACGCCTCCATGAAGCAGCTGTTGCCCAGCGTTGCATGTCCGCTGGTGTTGATCTGCACGAGATCCTCGGGCGTGATCTGGCCGTGGATGATGTAACTCAGAGCGGCCAGGGCAGCCGTGGTGTGGATTTCATGCGCTGAGAAGGATATGATTGTCGGTACACCGGTCGTACCCGTGGTCGTGGTTCGCAGGGTAGGGCAGGCGGATCGGCGCACGAATGCGTCCGGCTCCTCCCGGACGGCTTCCTTCGGTGTCGGCGGAATATCGCCGATATCCGCATACTGAAGCCGGCCCGGGTCAAGGCGCAGGCGCTCGAACAGCGCGGCGTAATAGGTCGTCTCCCTGGCTCCGCGCCTGGCTTGGGCGCGGAGCCGGCGGAGCTGCATCGTTCGTCGGGTCCCTTCGTCCAGGATCGGTCCGCTCGCGACCTGGGTGTCGGCCGCCGGAAGGGCCCCGAACTCGCGTTGTGTATCGCGCGCGGACGCGATCAGGCAATCCAGCGCCCACGAGGGGAACGGTAGGCCGAACACGAGGGACGCTCCGACGCGCAGTTGCGCGATCGCCGTCTCGAGCATGGATTCATTCCCCCCAGCAGTGCTGCCTATGCCCGTACTTCTTCGTGGCTAGATGAAGACCTCGTCCAGGATACGGCCGCCCACCGGACCCCGGATAAGCCCCGGCGCAATGAACTGTGTCTCTTTCAAAATGTAGTTCCACAGTGGGGTGTTCGCCTCCGAGGCTTCTCGTCCAGGATCGGCCTGCTCACCGCCTGGGGTCCCTGTCGACGGCCGGCGCCGACGAGGGAGCGGCCGGCCGAACACAGGGGTTGCTCCGGAGCGGTTACGCGGTCGCCGGGTCGAGCGTTCGATCGTTCCGCTGCCGGCACCGACGTCAGTGCGGCTACTCGTGCCGGGCTAATTGCCTGCGAGCCTGAATGATAGGATGGTCAGCATGGACAGCGCGTAGCGCGAGTATACCAACATTGCCTTCATCGACATCACCTCCTTTCTGTTGTCTCGCTCCGGTAGATCCCAGTGTGGGGCGCACGCCGAGCAATTACCACCCAAAACTCACAAGTTTACTCACAAAATGGCGCCAAACAGGGTCGAGATCGGTCCGACCCGCCGGCCGGGTCCTGTTTACCCAGGCCACCCGGAAGCTGGTCCAGGCCACCCTGCCCGAGGGGTGCCGGATACGGGGGGTAGGGCAGCACAGCCTGAGCGTGGTTGAACGGCCCCAGCCCATCTACCAACTCCTGCCCGCGCTCCGGCCCGCCGCTTTGCAACCTACCGGTGCAACCGACCAGCCCCGTGGGGTGGGATCGGGAGCCGGCGGCGGTGGGGCGAGGGGCGGCGTTGTCGGAGGGCTACGCGCATTCTGCAAAGTGTTAGCGATCATGTTAGTCGGCGGGGCGATCGTGCATACCGCGGCAGCCGGAAGTAGCGCATGATGTGGGCGGATTGACGGCGCAAGGTGTGCGCCGCGATCAGATAAAGGAGGAGCCCCATGTTCATGGCTCGGAGCTTGTGAGGCGCACTGGTTGCGTTCGCGCTGTTACCTGCAATCGGCTTCCATGCTGTGACGGCGGGCGCGGTGCCCGTGACACGGTTTACGATTACGACCCTGGACACACTTGGCGGACCAACCGGTTCCGCTTACAGCTTAAACAATAAGGGTGAGGTAACGGGAACCGCGGATCTGGTCGGCGGTAAGGTGCATCACGCGTATCTGTGGTCGGCCAAGGGCATCACGAACCTGGGAGCGCTCAGTGGTTCCTATACCGACGCCAATGCCATCAACAATCTTGGCGAGGTGGTAGGCACCGCCGAAATCAAAGAATCCGGGGACGGCACGGCACACTTCTGCGAAAGCACCGCCGATGCATGCCACGCTTTCCTTTGGGATCACGGGGTGATGCGCGATCTCGGTACGCTGGGCGGTGTGAGCAGTCAGGCCCTGGGGATTAACCATCTCGGCCAGGTTGTAGGCAACTCGGAAACCACTTCCTACGGCGCCCAAAGCCCATTCATCTGGCAGAAGGGGAAAATGAAGGCGCTCGGCGGCGCAATCAACTCCTATTCTACAGTGGGCGCTTCGGCAATCAATAATAAGGGCGAGATTGTCGGCATCATGGCCACTCTGGATGGCACTTCTCACTATGCCTTCGTTTGGTATAACAACAAGATGACGGACTTGGGGGTAGGAGACGGCACGGCCTCGGATGCATACACCATCAATGATAAGGGGCAGGTAGCCGGCGCAACCGTGATGACCGACAATATAACCAGTCATGCCTTCGTCTGGAAGGCGGGGGTGATGCATTATCTCCCCGCCGTCAAAGGCGACACGAGCACCTTCCCCAACTTTATCAACGATGCCGGGGTGGTCGTGGGTAGTTCCCTCCAGGGAACGACATCCTCGCGGGCCGTCCTCTGGCGCTCCGGCCGCGTGGTGGATCTGAACAAGGTTATTCCGTCTGGCACCGGCTGGCACCTTGACTACGCGGCCGGCATTAATGAGCAGGGGCAGATCGTTGGAGGAGGTACCTTCCACGGGAAGCAGCGGGGATTCCTGCTGACGCCCGTCGTCGGGCAATAGGGGCCGTTTCAGTACAGCCTGTAGTAAGCCTCACACCTGTGTAGGGACACCTCTTGTGAGTGCCCCGGCGCGGGCCGCCAAGGGCACCCACAAGAGGTGTCCCTACCGGAGCCGCTCCGGTGTTTGGGCCACGTTGGACCAGAGAGGCAGTGCTTAACGAGTCCAGACGAGGTCATGCGCCGCCGGCCCAATGCGCTCCACGATCGCCCGTCGTTCGACCTCGGCCGCCCGTGCCGTCGGCTTGCTGCCCGCGGCACGGGCTACGTCCTCGAGCACGACCAGGGTGCGCGCCAACTGCACCGCGGCGTGTTGCTCGAGGGCAACGGCCGCGCTCTCGCGCAAAACGGTAAGCGCGGCAGCGGGCTTGTCCTCAGCCGCCAGGAGCAGTCCCCGTGCACGGAGGAGGGGTGGCCGCCCCAGAAAGGGCTCGTAGTTGGTCGCCGCTTGCTCGGCTTCGGTCAACATTGCCTCGGCGTCGGCGGTTTGCAATAGGGCGGCCGCTTCGACCAGTGGTCCATGGAGCAGCGGACCATGCATCCACAGCGCGTGCGAACGCGCCAACTCCCAAGCGTCGCGAGAGTGCTGTTCCGCCTCGCGAGGCCGGCCGAGCTGAAGATAGGACTCAGCGAGGTAGGAGAGTGTGCCGATCAGATATTTGATACTCTGCTGCTCCTTCAAGTCGGCCATACCACGTCTGCCTGCCGCCAGGGTGCCTTCATGGTCGCCCGATGCCCAACAATACTGTTGCTCATGCAAAGCAATCGGCTGCAGGGCGATCGCGGCGGCGAATAGGCGCTTTGCCGCGTGCCAGTCTCCCATCAACAGCGCGACTCTGGCCCCTTCGCGCACGCCCTGTGCGTGCTCGTTCGGCATGACGCGCTCGCCGGCCAGGTTGACCACGCGGGCGAACTGCGCTCCGGCCTCGCGAAGATTGCCCGCCGTGAAATGGGTAAATCCACGGAACCAGACAAACAGCGCCTGGGCGCTCAACTCGCCCGCGCTTTGCACAACCGCATCTCCCTGGTCAAGCAACGAGAGCATAGCCGAAGCGGGCGTACCCTGCTCGAATCGGGCCATGGTCTCCTGGTATACGATGTTGAACCGAGCCCGAGTGCTGCCTACATGTTCGGCCAGAAGGGCCGCGCGCTTGAAGTACGGAGCGGCGGCCTCGAAGTTGCCGATGCCCGGGCCGAGGGCCTCTGCCATGCCCAATACGAGCTGCAGCAGCGTGTCATCCTCTCGGTCGGCGGGCCAGAGATCGAGGGCCCGCGCGTAGTGCGGGACACGGGCCCGAGCATCCATGCCCTGAGCTCGGGCCAGGGCGTGATGGACAAGGGCAAGCTCCGCCGTGTCACCGGCTTCCTCGACAAGGGTGCGGGCCGCATTGAGCACCAAGCGTGCCTCATCCAGTTTCATAGACGTGGCAAGGGCGACGCCCATTTTGCGCTGTAAGATTGCAGCGGATATTCAGTCGTCGGCGCGCAGGCGTATCTCAAGAGCCGATTGGAAATAGCTGACCGCCTCGTCCAGGGCAAAGAGGCGCGCGGCATGGTCTCCGGCCAATTCCAGATAGCGGACGGCGCGCGCCTCTTTGCCGCCCGCCAGAAAATGGCGCGCAACTTCGGCGGCGGTATCGAGCCGCTCTCCTCTGGCGCGCTCCAGGGCCTCGGCGGCCTTCACGTGCAATTGCCGTAGTCTATAGCGCGGCAACTCATCGGCAAGGGTCCGTGCTACAAGTTCGTGTACGAAGGCGTAGCGCTCTTGCCGACCATACCGGCGCTCCTCCACCAATCGCGCCGCCAGAAGCGCATCCATCTCGGTCAGTACTGTTTCCTCTTCCAGTTCGGCGGCGGCAAGCAGGATATCCAGCTCGAACTCCTGGCCAAACACGGCGGCTTGATGGAAGAGGTTCCGCGCGCTCGGTGACAGATACCCGATGCGTTGGGCGACCACGGCTCGGATCGAAAACGGCGCCGTCATTTCCCGCACCGCGGTGCCATCCCAACGTGCTCCGTCCCGATCAAGCGCACCTTGCTCGACCAGCGATTTCACGATCTCGATAGTGAAAAACGGATTGCCGGCAGTCCGCGCATGAACCAGCGCGCCAAGATCCTCGGAGACCTCCGCAATAGCGAAGTGGGCGCCGATTTGCTGAGCGGTTTCTTGCGGTGAGAGAGGAGACAGGGTACGCATTTCCACTAAACCATCCCTCACCAGGTTGGCCAGCGCGGTGGTCAGGGGCCGACCAGGCACAACCTCCAGATCGCGATAGGAGCCGAGTATGAAGGTCCGGTGAGCATGGAGGGCGCGAGCCAGATGGACAAAAAGCTCCAGGCAGGCGCTGTCCGCCCAATGTAGGTCATCCACGAGCAAGGCCAGAGGTGCCTCGTCGGCCAGATTTTGGAGAAACCCGGCCGCGGCCGTGAGGACGCGGACGGGGATCATCGCTGCTCATGGGGGCCGGGAGGACCGCATCGGGGAGCAGCCGGCCTAGATCGCGGAAGCGCACGGCGGCCTGTTCGCGAAGGGCGGGAGAAGCGGCGGCCCAGGCCGCGGCGAGGGCCTCCAGGAACGGAAAGAATGGGGATCCCACGTGCTCCTCATAGCAACGGCCGATCAGGACCACGAAGCCCATTTCCCGGGCCCGGATCATCGCTTCCTGCGCCAGGCGGGTCTTGCCCACGCCTGCCTCGCCGGTAAGCATGATGAGCCGGCCTCGCCCGGTTGCCGCGTCGTGCAGAGCCGTCAGCACGCGCCCCGACTCCGCGTTTCGGGCGATCATGGGAGTGGTGGGGCAGGCGCCAAGATAGCCGCCGGTTGGGAGGCCCGGCGTGGGCGCCCTGGCGTCCGGCGCTGCCGATGCCGCGGCGGCAGATTGGGGGCTTGATTGGTGCGCCCGGGGGTCCTGGAGCGCGACGGCCTCGAATGTGGCCCGCTCGTCGCCGTCTAAACCAAGCGCATCGGCAAGCAGGGCAACGGTGTCACGGTGAGGCGTACGGGTGGCGCCCCGCTCGAAATCACTGACGGAGCGCCAACTCACCCGAGATGCCTCGGCCAGTTGTTCCTGGGTCAGGCCTTTCCGACGGCGAAGCCGACGGAGGAGCGCGGCAAAGGATTCAGCGTTTGGACCGCCGTCGCCCATTCCCACGCCGCTTTCGTACTTCTAGATCGCGCTGGTGGAGTACCTTTCCAGTAGCTTATGCTTACGTAGCATATAGCGACAGGCGGCGGCAAGGTAAGTGGGTAGCTCGACGCCCAGGGTATAGCTTCCTCCACTATAGATTTTTCAAGGTTGGGTGGCGCCCTGGTCTAGTGATGTCACAGCCGGCGTACTTTACAGGGCGTGGACCGGCGAAGGCATTCGCACTGCAGAGACGGGGTAGCCGCGGCTGCGCATGGCCGGCTCCGGTACCCAATCCCAGCGGATGCCGCATTAGACAACTGTTGACAGCTCTGCTCCTGCTACCTATAATCACCTATCACCGCGTCGGCAGTAAGGAGGTGTGACGAGGGCACGATGAGGGGATGGACCCTCGGCGATCAATTCTCCGTAGCGCCGGAACTTTTCGCTCACTTCATCTATCTGCGTGCGGACCCTATTACGACGGCGTATTTCAGCCCAAACATTAGGAATCCTCGGTCAGTAGGCCACCATGCGAAGATCAACCATGCTCCGCGCCATCTCGGCCGGTTTGGTAACTCTGGGCCTTACTTCTCCCGCATTGGCGGGACACAGCCTCGCGGCAACGCCGCACGCCAAAGTCTATAACATCTATCTGTCCAACAACTATCTGGGCAACGACTGGCGCGTCCAGATGGAGCACGAGGCGACGATCCTCACCAAGGTCGGACCTGACGCGGGCCGAGTAAATCTCCATATTGTCAACGTCGATAACACCGTGCAGGCGCAAATCGCCTCCTTGAACAACATTATCCAAACGCGTCCGGATGCCATCCTGATCGATGCGGGTTCGAATGAGGCGCTCAACTCGACCATCGCGAAGGGCTGCGCGCAGGGCATCTTGATGATGTCGTTCGACCAGGTGGTAACCGCTCCCTGTGCCTGGAAGTTCGATAGCGGCCAGGATAACTAACAGCCCTGGGCGGCCAAGTGGATGGCCAAGACCCTCCACAATAAAGGCAATCTGCTGATCGACAGCGGCCTACCGGGCGCGCCGCTTTCGGTTGGCACCCTCGGCATCTGGCAAAAGATCTTTGCCAAGATTCCCGGGATCAAGGTGGTCGGCTACTATGCCGGGCAGTACGCGCTCGGCCCCGAGCAGTCCGCCGTGGCGGCGCTTTTGACCGCCCATCCTCATATCGACGGCATCATGTCACAGGCGTACGCGGTCGGCGCCATTGCCGCATTGAAGGCGGCGGGCGAGAAGGCAGTACCGATGACCGCCGCAAACTTCAACGAGACGATGCTGGCCTGCCTTTCCAACCACATTCCCTGCTTGATCGGAGTAAATCCGATCTGGTTGAGCGGCCTGGCCATGAAATACGCGGTGGACGCGCTGGACGGCAAGATCAGCAAAACCGCGAAGTTTGTCCACTGGGCGGTCGCCCCGTATTGCAACATTCAGTGCGTGATCCCCGGTACCAAGGTCAAGCCCATCCAGATCAAGGCAGGCGTCAATGTCTATCCCAAGATGGCCGGCACGCTGACCCTGCCGGTGTCACCTCCCTGGGCCAATGTGACGCCCCAGCAGGCGAACACGGCAATATGTAGGCGTAACCCTTTAGATCGAAACGAGCCCTGGGTCATTCGGCCCAGGGCTCGTTTCGATCTGGGGTGTTGTATTGAGGAGAGGGGTGTCGCTCTTGGCGCTATTGTCGGCCTTCACGGATACGCACCGTAGCGGCGGCGACGGTGACCAGGATGGTGAGACCGTAGACAATCTGAAGGGCGCCGGGATCAAGATTGAGGATAGGCAGTAGGTCGGCCAATACGGTGAGTACGAGCGCCCCGGCGATGGTTCCAATGTAGTGGCCGCTGCCTCCGAGCAGGGGCGCCCCGCCCACCGCGACCGCCGCGACCGAGGCGAATAGGTACGGATCGCCCATGCCAAGATAGGGCTGAGCGACAAAGCCGGTGTAGAGGATGCCCGCGATGGTCGCCGCGACGGCGCAGATTACATAAGTGGCGATCATGATCGGCACCACGTTGACCCCGGAGAACTGGGCTACGATCCGGCTCGTGCCCACCGCGTAGAGTTGCCGACCAAACGTAGTCCAACTCAAGCCGACAGTCGCCATGACCGCCAACCCTAACCAGATCAGCGTATTGATTGGCAGCGGGCCAATGGAGCTGAACGTCCAGTCAACGACCAGGGGCGGCGACCGCGATGCCTGCCTGCTGCCCAAATACACCAGCAGTGCTCCTTCCACGACCACGTTCATGC
>JAICHN010000209.1 GCA_025924845.1 Chloroflexota bacterium
ACCTGCTCGGCGCTCTTCAGCACGGCGTCTCGCACCCCTTCGATCCCGGCGATGGTCTGCGCCACCGCGAGGTTGCCTTCCCTGGCCGTTTCGGCGGCCCGGTTCGCGGCATTGGTTACGGCGCTCACGCCGACGCCCGTGTGACTCAGGGCGCCGCGCAGTTCGCCGACCGCCGTGACGGCATGGCCGACCGCCGTCTGCTGAGCTTCGGCGCCCGCCGCCACCTGTTCGACGGCGGCATTGAGATCAATCACCTGGCCGATTACCTCGGCACTGCTCCGGCTTTGCACGCTGGTACCCCGCGCCACCTCCTCAATGGCGCGGGCGATTTGCATGCTGGTGGCGCCTATCTGGTCCGTGGCCTGAGCCAGATGGCCGGCCCCATGGTCTACCAATTCCGATGACCGCGCGACCTTACCAATCAAGAGGGCCAGATCGGCGCGCGCCGCTTCGTAGGCCAGAATCGTACTCTGAATCCGGATCATGATGGAACGAATGACCGCCGCCGTTTGCCCAATCTCATCCTTACCGGTATAGGTAGGCGGCGTGGACGACGATTCCGCGTGTACCGTGAGGTCGCCCTGAGCCAGGGCGCCGATGCCGGCGGCCAGGCCGGCTATATCGTTGTCGCCGAGATTCATCACCGCTCGTTGCACCTCAACCAAAGGCCGGGCAATGGCGCGGGCAAGGAATAGGCCCATTGATATGGCCAGAGCCGCCGCCAGCACCAGCGCCGCGAAGAGTTCGCGATTCGCGTTGGTCACGGCAAGGCGCGCCTGGTTAGCCGTACTGTCGAGCGCCTGCTGGTTGAGCCTTACCAGTTGTTCAAGCCCCGCCGTAAGCGGTTCCGATGCCTTGGCCTCCGTGCCCAGCGATACCGCCGTACCCTCGGTTACGAGATCCACATCCAACGTTTGGCTCAGCTTCTGCGATTGCGCGTCAAGCGCCATCCATGCCTTGAGTTGCGCCTCGACCTTCGCGGCTTGCGCCTGTTGTTTCGGGTCCTTATGCATAAGTGCCCTATAATGTTCCCACTGTAGCCAGGCATCAGCACGCGCCACGCCGGCCAAGCTGCCATATTGTTTAGTTTGACTACGATCCAGTGACATCATGGCACCGCGCGAATAGCGAATAGCAGTGCTTATGTCACGATCCACTTTTAGCAGATAGATCTGGCTTGGAGAGGCATTATCCGTAACCCATTGCAATGTTGTTTGCACGCTTTTGAGCCCGAGGAAGCCCGCCCCGCCAACCAACGGGGCCAACATGGCGATCAGCACAAAGCTGCCGGTCAGCTTGGCTGTCATGCGCAGGTTACGGAACCAGGCCATGTGTCCCTCCTTTACCTCATACCTTCCTTGGTTATCGGCATGGGAGGAGCGGACTGGAGGTTTTGCCGTAAAATAGGTCAGGAATGAGGATCCGATTCCGGCCACGCCATGACCGGCCCCGTTACACCGCACCGTGGACAGTCTCCAACCCGCGGCGCCATCTGACCCGACACTCGCGCCGCCAGTGTGCCGGCCGCCCCTTGCGGCCCCTCGGGAACCAGGGTGACCAGAGCGTCGTGGCCATAGTACGTGACCTCAAGCACGCGCGCCGGCCAGCCTTCACGCACATCCAGGTGAATCTGCTCGGGGCGCACCATCACCGTGCAGGGCCCGACCACAGCTTCGCAGCGCCCAAGCAGGGGAAGGCAACCCACCGCGCATTGGACGGCGCCGCCTTTCGCCTCGCCCGGTAACAGGAGAGCATCGCCGACGAATCGTGCCAGGGCGGCGTCCATGGGCGCGGAGTAGAGCGTCACCGGATCGGTTACCTGCACAACCTTGCCCGCCCGGAGCACCGCTACCTGGTCAGCCAGGCCCAATGCCTCCTCCTGATCGTGGGTCACCAGAACCGCCGTGGCGCCCGCGGCGTGTAGGACTCGCCGCACATCCGCCCGCAGCTCGGCCCGCAACCCGGCGTCGAGTGCCGCGAAGGGCTCGTCGAGCAGGACCAGATTGGGCATGGGAGCCAGTGCTCGTGCCAACGCCACGCGCTGCTGTTGGCCGCCCGACAATTCGTGCGGCCGGCGCGTCCCCAACCCGACCAGGCCCACCAACTCCAGCAGATCCTCGACGCGGCCCGAACGGCGGGCGGCACGTGGTAGTCCGAATCCGATGTTCGCGGCCACGGAAAGATGGGGGAACAGGGCACCCTCCTGGGGCACGATACCGATGCGGCGGCGCTCGGGGGGAAGGTGCCGGCGCTCACCACTGACCAAGGCGCCGCCGATGCGCACTTCACCGGTCGAGATGCGCTCAAAGCCCGCGACGATGCGGAGCAAGGTGGTCTTGCCGCTCCCCGATGAACCAAGCACGGCCATCAGACAGCCCGCGGGCACATCGAGATCGAGACCATCCAGGACGGTCGTGGTCCCAAAGCGCTTCACCACGCCGCGTAGTTGTAATTCAGCGTCGGCCATCGCGTCCCAACCATACGGTGAGCGCATACGTAGCGGGGGCCGCGATCAGCACCATCAGTAAAGCGTAAGGCGCCGCGTCCGCATAGGCGAGGTCGGTGGCGTTGGCCCAGAAGGCCGTGGCCAGGGTTTCGGTACCGGTCGGGCGGAGGAGGAGCGTGGTCGTCAACTCGGTGACCGTGAACGAGAATATCAGGGCGGCGCCCGCTCCCACTCCGGGCAAGACCAGGGGGAGGGTGACGCGGCGCAGCGTGCCGAACGGGCCCAGGCCGAGGGCTCGCGCTACATCTTCCAACCGCCGCTCTGCCTGGACGAACGCCGCCCGCTGCGCCACCAACGCCTGGGGCAGAGCAATCAGTCCATACGCTACGACCAGAAGCACAGTGGTCTGGTAGAGGGGAAACAGATAGCGCACCGTGAAGAAAATGAGCGCCAGGGCAACCGTGATATCCGGTAGCGACTGGCCCACGTACACGCTGCGTTCCACCAGCGCGACCAGCTTGCCCGTACGGCGCGCGGCAAGCAGCGCGACCGGAAAGGCCAGGACACTACCCACCACGGCCGCCGCCACGCCGAGTCCCACCGAGGTGGCGCTTGCGGTCAATGGCGATGCGGTTTGGAATAGGGCGGTATGCGGCTGGGTAAGCCAATAGGCCAACATCCCGATCGGCACTCCAATGGCGAGCACGACCAGGAGGCTCAAGCCGCCGAGGGTGAGAAGAGTCCAACGGCCCAACGGCACACGCGCCGGCCGGCGGGCCGCCCCGCTGCCCAGACGAGCGTAGCGCGTGGCGCCCCGAATGACCAGGTCTACTAACAGAATGCAGAGGCACATGAAGATCAGGACCATGGTCATCGCCGCGGCGGACGAGCCGTCAAAGCTCATCCGATATTCGTTGTAAATGGCGGTGGTAAATGTCTGAAAGCGGAGGAGCGTGAACGAGCCGTACTCGGCCAGGAGATGGATTGACACCAGCACCGACCCTCCCAGGAGCGCCGGCATGGCATGCGGCAGTGATACGCGGCAGAAGGTGCGCCACGGCCCCTGACCTAGACTCCGCGCAACCTCTTCGAGCGCGGGATCTTGCACCCGGAAGGCCGCCGCCACCGGGAGATAGATCAGAGGATAGTACGAGAAGGCATTTACCATAACGGCGCCCCCGAGGCCCTGAACCCGTGGCGTGAGGGAGATCCAACCGTAGGCACTGACCACGGCGGGCACGGCGATCGGCAGCGGAATCAGCACCCGCCATAGACGACGCAAGGGGAGATCGGTGCGTTCCACGCACCAAGCCGCCGGTACGGCGATGACCAGGCATAATGCCGTCCCGAGGATGGTCAATTCAAGGCTGTTCGAGAGGAGGAACGCGACCCGGGGACGATCGATCAGAAACCAAATATGGGCCCAACTGGCCTCGCGAATCTGATCGGCCACATAGAACAATGGTATGAGGGTGAGGATCGCTACCGCCGCCGCGAACACGGCAAGCCAGGGCAGGGTGATGGGCAACCGCGCGCGAATTCTCGCGACATGCCAGCCGACCCCGGCCTTCGGCACGCCCAGTCTTGGCTCGGCCGCTACTGAATCAAACACGACAATAGAGAGCTCTCTCGGGAATGGTCAATACGCTTGATGTACGAACCGATGTTACAAAAGGCCCACCTGCTGCAACAGCTGTATGGCCTGCTGACCGTCCCCAAGTTCCCGAAGGGGGAGCGGCGGCGGCTTGAGATCGGCAAAGGGCTTAAGCGGCTTGGCCGTCCTTACGCCGCTGCCCAACGGATATTCATAGCTTTCACTGTGCGCGATGACCTCTCGCCGGTCCTCCCGACCAAGAAGGCGACGAATTGCTGCGCGGCGGGACGATTGTGGCTGGAGGCAGGAATGCTCGCCGCGGAAACAGTCACCAGCGCGCCCGGATCGTGGTTCCCGAAGTAGTAGAGGCTGGAATGCAGCTTGCTCGCCCCGATTTGGTCGCGGAGCCGATACCAATAGTAATGCTCGATAATGCCCACCGCGGTGTCGCCCCGATTGACCGCGGCGACCAAGCTCTCATTATCGTTATAGATCGTTGAATTGTTCTTAAGACCCTGGAGCCAGGAGAGCGTCGCGGCCTTCCCCTTGAGGTCGCGAACGGCGCTGACCAGTGGTTGAAAATCGGATTCCGAGGGAGCGATGCCAACCTTCCCCTTCCAGGCCGGTTTCGCCAGGTCGAGCACGCTGTGGGGTAGATGGGATGGCGAGATTTTCGCGGTGTTGTAGACGAGGACAGCGGCCCGCGCCGATATGCCGACCCAGGCGCCGTCGGGCGAACTGTAGGCGGCGGGCACTCGAGCCAGGGTCGCCCTGGCCAGCGGAGCCAGTAAGTGTCGTTCATTCAGCAGTTGCTGGGCGGGCGTATTCTCCGTGTAGAAAACGTCGGCCGGCGACCGCGAGCCCTCGGTAACAATTTGATTGGCAAGCAAGCCCTCGTCGTCGGATCGCACCTTCACCTGCACGCCGGTACTGGCCTCGAATGCCTTGACGATGGCCTCGGTAGTGGCGGGGTGCTGCCCATTGTAGAGGGTAAGCACCGTACCCTTGGCCACACTTTCCCGTGGGGTGACCGCGGCGGCCAGGGCAAACACGATCAGTGCGCCCACCATGGCCTCCCACCTTGGCGATCGGTTGGATCTCCGCCCCGGACTCGGACCTACCTCGTTACCCGCCCCCACCAGCGATCCTCTCCATGAGATCATGCCTGGGCGCACCCGCTCGATTACGCCCGCATTGCCGGCTTGTCAACATCGGTTAACAGCTATCTTTAGTCTACATTGACCGCTGGCCCGCTGTCCACGGTCCCCTACTCCCAGGCGTGCCTCACGTTTGTAGTCGAGGCTGCATTCACTTAATTACAAACGTGAGGCGGAGGCCCGAACCTCTCGACTCGTGAGGTATATATTTGGCGCGTCCAAATCGGTTATGATAAGTAGCAATAGCCATGAGCTGTGGCTAAGGCGTTGATGCATAATCGCTCAACTGGAGTACGGCAAAGCCTCCACCCCGATCGGGGGCGTACGACTCGGCGGACAAAGTGTATCGGGTAAGCTGCCCTTTTCTTTAGATCGATACGGTAACAGCGGCGGAAAGGGAGCCGCCCGGTGGAGCCGCTCATTTCCGACAGGGACACGCGAACCGGCCCCAAAAAGGGGGACTCACCATGGGCGATCTTCAGCCGACCAGCCAACTGATTACCGTCGGCGCGTCGGCAGGCGGTGTCGAGTCCCTGGCCACTCTTGTTTCGACCTTGCCCACGCCGTTTCCCGCTCCGATCGTGATCGCCCAACATCTCGACCCGACGCGGCCCAGCCAGCTCCAGGAGATCCTAGCGCGCCGCACCAACCTGCCCGTACATAGCGTGGTAGGGCACGAGCCGCTTGAGGCCGGTGTGATCTATGTGGTGCCCTCCAACCGTCATGTGACGATTACCGATCACCACGTCGGTATTGACCCTGAAGGCACCGGCCGGCCCAAGCCTTCCATCGACCTGCTCTTCGAAACCGCCGCCGCCGTTTTTGGTGAAGGGTTGATCGCCGTGGTGCTCTCCGGGCTGGGGTCCGATGGAGCGGCGGGCGCCCGTCGCGTCAAAGAGGCGGGCGGTACGGTAGTAATTCAGAATCCGCGTACCGCTCCGTACCCGTCTATGCCCCAGGCCCTGGCCCCTACCACGGTGGATGTGATCGCCGATGTCGACGCCATGGGCCCGCTGCTCGACGATCTCCTCACTGGGGCCTACACCCCGGCTGGACCACGCGACGACCGCCAGGTCCGTACCTTTCTCGAGGAACTGCGCGATCGTACGGGCATCGACTTCAGTCGCTATAAGATGCCGACCATCCAGCGTCGGTTGCAGCGGCGGCTGGTAGCCACCGGAGCTCATTCGCTTGCAGAATATCGCCGTTGCCTTCAAGCCCATCCCGAGGAATACGACCGTCTGATCAATGCGTTTCTGATCAAAGTCACCGAGTTCTTTCGAGACCGGGAGCTTTTCGTGTATCTGCGCGAGCATGTCCTACCGGAACTGATTGAGCGCGGGCGGGCGCACGGGAACGAGTTGCGTTTCTGGAGCGCGGGCTGCGCAACCGGTGAGGAGGCATACTCCCTGGCGCTGTTGGTGGCCGATGCCCTGGGAACTGAACTTGAGGCATGGACGGTGCGCATCTTTGCTACCGATCTCGACGGGGAGGCCGTCGACTTCGCGCGGCGCGGAAGATTTCCGGCCACAGCCATTAGCGAAGTACCGGCCGGCCTGAAGGCTCGCTACTTCACCGAGGAGCAGGGCGCTTTTTCGGTAGCGAAGTCGGTGCGCGGTCTGTTGGTCTTTGGCGAGCATGATCTGGGCCAAAGACCGCTATTCCCTCGCATAGACCTCTGCCTGTGCCGAAACGTGCTGATTTATTTCACGCCGGAGCTCCAGCGGCGTGCCCTCGAAACCTTCGCCTTTGCCTTGCGCGAGGGAGGCGTGTTGGTTCTGGGCAGCGCGGAGACGACCAGCCCACTGCCAAGCTCTTTCACGCCGCTAAACACGGGGCTAAGAGTCTATAGGCGACATGGCGATCGCCCCAGCCTGATCAGTCCGATCAAGACCACGAAGCGCCCGCGTTTGGGGCATACTCCCAGCCTACCAGGGGCCGGGGAGGAACTGGCCAGGGTGCGACGCGAAGTGCGAGAAGGGCAGGTCGACCAGATCAGGACCGAGGAACTATTGTTGCGTTTACCGGTCGGCCTTGTCGTGGTAGATCGTAATTATGATATTCAGCACCTGAACGGGGAGGCGCGCCGGTTGCTTGGCATTCATACGGAGGCAGTGGGTGAGGACTTTGTGCATTTGGCTGAACGGGTGCCGGCGCCTGCCCTGCGTACCGCCATTGACGCCGCGCTTGGGGGCGAGGAGCGCTCCGTGGAGGCGATACCCACCGACGCGCTGATCCCCGGCGAAACGCGCTACCTGCGGATCAGTTGCAGGCCCTATCGAGCGGGCGCGAACGCGGCGGAAGCGGCAGTATTGATCGTTGCCGACGTGACCGAAGTGGAGCGTACGCGGGCCGAAGTGGCGCACCTGCGGGCGGCCCTTGAACAAGCCGGCGCGGCCAATCGCTTCTTGCTGGACGCGAACCAGGAGTTGACCACGCTCACGGCCCTGTTGCGCCGCAGCACTGAAGACTTCCTGCTCAACAATGAAGAGATTCAGGCGGCAACCGAGGAGGTTGAGACGCTCAACGAGGAGCAACAGGCGACCAATGAGGAGCTGGAAACGCTGAATGAGGAGCAACAGGCCACCGTCGAGGAATTGGAGACCACGAATGAAGAGCTAAGGACCCGCAACCGCGAACTGCGAGACCTTGCGGCAACGGTGGAGACGGAGCGTGGGCGACTGGCTGCCATCCTCGCGAGCATGGGCGACGCGGTAGTCGTGCTTGATGCGCAAGGACAGGTGGTGTTTACCAGCGCCCTCTTCGATGAAATGTTTGGCGCGACTGGAGGCGCTTTCGCGGCAGAGGACGCCGAGGGGCATCCTCTCCCCACCGATGCCACACCGCAAGAGCGGTTACGCCGGGGCGAGGCGTTTCAGATGCAATTTACCATCGAGGGTGCCGACAAGAAGCGCCGATGGTATGAGGCCACGGGGCGGCCCGTTAACAACCTCCCTAGGTACGGCGCGGCGCCGGATCAGCACGGTGCCCCTCCTCCTCACGATGCGGTATTGGTAATCCGTGATATCACCGACCGCACGCTGCGCAACCTGCAGGATCAATTCCTGGCCCTGGCGGCGCATGAATTGCGTACACCCCTTACCGCGATCATAGGCTTGTTACAGTTGCTGCTCCGCGGGATCGAGACAACACCGGCGACCAGTGCCGAACACGCGCGACTGGCGCTCGGCGAGGCGCGGCGACTGGCGCGGCTGGTGAATGATCTTCAGGAAGTGAGTCGATTCCAGCATGAGCGGCTGACCGTGGTCCGCCGGCCGGTGAATATATCCATGGTGGTGGAACAGGCCGTGGAGTTGGCGCGTGTGCTCGATGGAAATCGGCTGATTCGTCTTGAGGGTTCGGCAGCGCCCCTAAGAGTCGACGGAGATGCCGAGCGCCTGCAACAGGTGGTACTGAACCTGGTGACCAACGCGCTGGTGCATGCGGCGCCCTCGCCGGTCGATCTCCGCCTACAGCCGCGCGAGGGGGCAATTGAGTTGGAGGTCCGCGATTACGGCCCAGGAATCGAACCGGACGAATTGGCTCAGCTCTTCACGCGCTTTTACCAGGGGGGCGCGGCACATGCCCACCAGGGAGCCGGCATGGGACTGGGTCTGTATATTGCCCGGGAAATCGTGGAGGCTCACCAGGGGACCATCACCGCCACATCAACGATTGGTGAGGGTACCGTGTTCACGGTTCGCCTGCCGGAGATCGCGGACTAGCGCGGCCTGGCCGTAACACCTTGGCGGCTCCGTAGGG
>JAICHN010000210.1 GCA_025924845.1 Chloroflexota bacterium
GCGGCGCAGGGAGTGCAAGCGTTGGTCGTCTTCCTAGCGGTGACCCAGGGTTTGTTCACCTCGATGAACCAGGCGCTTGTAGGGGCTATGGCGGGCGCCGGTCTGGCTCGTGGCCGGCAGACCGTGAATCGGGCGGTTCTGGTGGGCATCCTCAAGGGATGGGCGATCAGCCCAATCACCGGCTTTACACTCTGCTTCGCACTCGAAAGGCTGATGGCGGCCACGATAGGCAGTTAAGGGATAATCAAACGGCATAAGCGAGTCGAGGTCAGGGGACGCCTGACCTCGACTCGCACGATCACGCGTCGCGCCCAAACCGGGACAGGGAAAAGAGGCCGATATCATGCCGCGTTTCGCCGCTTGTGGCCAGATCAGCCATGATCTCTCCCACCACGCTGCAAAACTTGTAGCCGTGGCCGGAAAAGCCGGCCGCTACCGATACCTGGGGCGTGTCCGGCAGCGTATCGATGATGAAGTGCTCGTCGGGGGAGTTCTCGAACATGCAGGCAGCCATTGACATGGTGGGACCGGCACCCTGGGGAAAGTACGTCTGGGCGAAGCGACGCAGTACTTCCTCGTCGCGCGGGTAGCAGGCGCGGTCCACCGCATCCCCGGTCGTCTGCTCGTGAAAGTGATGGAAAAGGCCCAATTTAAAACCCGGCACGGCAAAGACGGGGAAGCCATAGTAGCGTTCCTCCGCCGTCACTTCCACGATAAAGATAGGGAAGCGATCCCGCGCGAAAACAGCGGGATTGGTCGGTTGCAGCCAGGCCAGCACCTGCCGCTCAGCCACTACCTTCCCGGTCAACGCGGGAACCAGCGATCCCGCCCACGCCCCGGCGCTGATCACCAACCGTGCCGCTTTGTAACGTCCCTTGTCGGTTTCCACCACCACGCCGTCGCCCTTCGGCTCCCAGCCGAGCACCTTTTCGCGCGCCCGTATCTCCGCGCCGCACCGGTGCGCCGCCTCGACGTGGGCCACGATGGCCCGTTCCGAGGCCACGAACCCGCCGGCGGCCTGATAAACGGCGCGGAAGGCGGCCGGAAGGTTGTAGGCGGGGAAGCGCTGGTTGACCTCCTCTCCCGTCAACACTTCATGCGGGATGCCGTGCAGGCGGCAGGAAAGCAGCGATCCGTTGAAGCACGGACCGTCGGCCGGGCCGGCATCGAGGCCGCCGGTGATGTACAGTAACTGCTCACCCGCCCCTTGCTCCAACTCGCGCCAGAGTTCGTAGGCGCGGCGCAGCAGCGGCACATAGGAAGGATGCTCGAAGTAGGCCAGGCGAATAATCCGGTTTACGCCGTGGGACGAGCCCATGACGTGGGGAATGTCGAAGCGCTCCAGTCCCAGCACCCGTTGGCCGCGCTTCGCCAGATGGTAGGCCGCGGCGCTTCCCATGCCGCCCACGCCCACTACGATGACGTCGTAGGTTGATTCACTCATGCGGCTTGCTCCACTCTCCGGTTCACCACGACCGAGTCCGGCCGATAGGGTAGTCGTTTGCTACGATATGGGCGCGGCCAATCCTCGGCCGGCGTGCCCGTGCTTGATCCAGGTCGATCCCGTCACCGATTCGGCCCCGGCGGGCCGGGGCGGCACTTTCGGTATAATGCAGTATACAAAGCGGGTTCTGGACAGGTGGTCATGGGAGTAGGTCACGGGTCAGGAGGAATAAGGAGGGATTGAGGCGGATGGTCCGGTCACTGACGTGTCGGGACCAACGCGATGAGGGCGAGTTGACAGGCTACTAGCTGGGCAGGCGGTCGGAGCAGATACCAGAACTCGTGACCCGACCGAATTCCCCAAAGGAGGAGTGTTATGCCGATCGAGCAACATGAGCGCGAGGATGACCTCAAGCAGCCCGCCACCATGGTAGGCGAAGGTGTGACCTGCAACGGTGTGGATAGCTCGGCCGAGCGACGCGCCCATATGCGCGAGCTTACCATGGCGCGACAAGAGGCGGAGCGGCGCTTCTCGCGCGCGGGCATTCCGATCGGAGGGGACCGTCCGGCCCGCTTGGCGGCGGCACGGGAACGGGCCGAGGACTTGCGCGCCGAGTTGGCGCGGATCGACAGCATGCACCGGTCGTGGCTGCATGACAAGGGCATGCATGTCCCTGAGCGGCTAGCCCGGCAGGATCGACCCGCTCCGCACGGACGGCCCGAACCGTCCGTGTCGGGCGCGCCCGACGCACCCGCCTAAATTAGGCGGCGTCTCGGCGGGCTTACCACCGCATAACCGGCACCTTGCCTGGGGAGGCGCTTGCGGTGAGCGCCTCATTCTCTTCACGCGATTGAGCCGGTGTCCGGGCCCGCCCACCGCATGATCGTATGTGAACGCGCCCTCTCCGGCTAGCGAAGGCCCGCCTGCTCGTACACCTGCCGCAGGGCGCGGGCGGCAGCGTGAGCGCGCTCGGCGGGCGGGAGGGCGTTGACCTCGGCGCTAAACGGCTCTACCGCCACCGGGCCGTCGTAACCCATATGGGCAAGGGCGCGCAAGAATGTGCCGATGTCGATTATGCCGCTCTCGCCCGGCAGCATTCGTTCCTGGTCCAGCTGTTCGTCAATGCCCCGGCCGGCCCGCGCGTCGTTGACATGCACGTAGATAATGTCGGAAGCACGCAGGTTAGCCAGGTCATCGGCTGTCCCATGCGATGTATACCAGTGGAAGCTATCCAGCAGCAGGCCGGCGTTTCCCGTACCGATCAGCTGGGCCAGATCCAGCGCGCCGCCGATCGTGTGAATGAACTCGTATGCGTGGCCCGCGCGCAGGGTGGCGGGGCCTACGAACTCGATACCCAACCGGCAACCATGGTCGGCCAGAATCCGACAGACTGGGCGGAGGCGGCCGGCATGCGCTTCCATATTGGCGTCAAAGTCCAGCGTGTCGGAGAAGGGGAGGATCCAGGTGGAGCAGCGGTCGGCGCCCAGGGCCCGCGCCATAGCCGCGTAGCGGGACAACCGGCTCAACCCGCTCTGGAACGTCACATCGTCGGCGCGGAAATCAACGGGTAGTCCCCAGGCGCCCGGGCGGAGTCCGGCCGCCGCTAGGCGCGCGCCAACCTCTCGCGGCGAGGTCCGCTCCGCCAGATCAAGCACCGCATCTAGGGGCAGATCGAGCCCATCGAAGCCTGCATCGTGGGCCAGGACCAGGGCCTCGCCAAAGGGAAGTTCTAGGCGCAGGGCGCCGAGGTTCAGGCTGGTAAACACCGTTCACTCCTTATCTTTAATCCGGGATACGGGTCGCTCACCGATCGGCTTCCGGGCAGGTTGGGTGGCGATCATTGGGCGGGCGAGGGGCAGAGATCGCCGCGCTCGATCATATCGGCCAGCGGGTTGTCCTGAATTGACAGAGGCAGGTCGATACGGGCGCGCCGCCGGCTACTTTCGTAAATGGCGAAGATAATCTCGGTGGCGTTCAGGGCACGGTCGGCGCTCAACTCCGGCTTGCGACCGGTGAGCAGAGCATCAATCGTATCAGCGATGCCCCGCTGGTGATAGCCGGGTCCATGGAGCGTCTCCTCGCCGGTATCGATCGTCTCCCAGGTACTGCCGCTTCGTCGAGCGCGCAGTAGTGGACCGTTCGGCACGCCGACATCGATCGTGCCGGTAGTGCCGATCAAGCGATGCGAGACACCGACCGCGTCCATCCCGGCCCCGGAAGCCAGCACACCATGGATGCCGTTGGCATAGCGCCAGTGGGCCACCGCTTGATTCTCCGCGTGCATACCGAAGATACGCTGCTCGGCGCGGTAGTCGATCTGGCCGATCACCCAGGTCGCGGGCTGCTCACCCACATACATGCCGCACATGTCGATCCAGTGCGTGCCCGTATCATAGACGTCACCGGGACAGCCCACCTCTACCCGCACTAAATCGCCGATGGCACCGTGCATGAGAAGGTCGCGCGCGCCGGTGAACGGTCGACCGAAACGACGCATGTGATTGAACGTTAACTGGACGCCGTGCTCCGCGCAGACGGCGGCCATGCGCCGCGCGCCGACCCAGGTATCGGCCATAGGCTTCTCGCAATGAATCGCCTTCACACCGGCCCGCGCGCAATCGATCGTCATGACCTCATGGAGATGCGGCCAGGTACAGATACTTACCACATCGAGGCGTGCCTCGGCCAGCATTGCGCGGTAATCAAGAAAGATGCCGCTTTCCGGAATGTCATGCGCGGCGGCGAACGCCTCGGCGTACTCACGCACGATATCGGCGCAGGCGACCAGTTCACAGCGGTCGGCCAGCGCCTGGTAGCCGGCGGCATGCCGATATGCCATGAAGAAGCCCATGGTGTCGGGACGCTCTTTCTTCCGACCGGTACCGATGATGCCGACGCGCAAACGAGCCATGCGTTGCCAATCCTTTCCGACGAATCAACCGCGTGAATTGATTGCTTAACGATGACAGGTGATGTTAACATGAATCCACGAAACACATCCTCCAGTATGGGGGGAGTGCCGGGAGGAGAGCAAATGGCGATGCGACGCGGCGCGACGATGCGTGATGTCGCGGCGCGCGCCGGTGTTTCCACGGCGACGGTATCGTATGTCCTGAATAATCGGAATCGGGTGGCGGAAGGCACGCGGCAGCGAGTACTCGAGGCGATGGCGGTGCTTTCCTACTATCCGTCCGTCAACGCGCGCAGCCTGGTGCGGCAAAAGACCAATCTGATCGGCCTCCTCATCCCCCATCGTCCGGAGAGCGTCTACCTCGATCCCTACTTCGCCGAGTTGATTCGCGGGGTCGCCATCATGTCGGACGCCTACCGTTACAACCCGGTGATGCTTACCGTGGAAGGAGCCGAGCACGCGAGAGAGATTTACGAACGCATTGGGCGAAACGACCTGGTGGACGGCATCCTCATGTCCTATCTTTACGAACACGACACCTACTTATTGCGCGAGATGGCGGCGGACGGTATACCCTTCGTAATTATCGGATCGGCTCCCGACCGGAAGGCAGCATTCGTCGATGTGGATAATCGGGGTGGCGTGGAGCAAGCGGTAACCCATCTCGCCCAGCTCGGCCATCGCAGCATCGGCTTCATCAACGGCCCAGGCGATTCACCCCATGCCAGGTTGCGTCTCCAGGGCTTTCAGGGTGCCCTTTCGGCAAGCCACATTCCTGCCGCTCAGTGCAGGGTAGTGAACGGCGCTTTCACGCGTGAAGGCGGTTATGCCGCGATGGCGCACTTGCTTGAAGGGCGTGAACCGCCGACCGCCGTGTTCGCTGCCTCGGATCTGATGGCCACGGGCGCCATGCAGTGTTTGCATGAGCGCTCCGTGCGGATACCCCGCGATATCTCGCTGGTAGGCTTCGACGACACGGTTCTTGCCACCGCTGCCTGCCCATCACTCACCACGGTACGCCAACCGATTCGCCAGCTCGGGGAGGTCGCCCTGGACTTGTTATACAAGAAGATACACGGGATGCCGTCGCCATCGTCGATCATTCTACCTACGGAGCTGATCATCCGCCGGAGCACCGGCCCTGCCCCACAACAAGAATAGCGGCCGAGGAACGCCGGCCCCTTTCTTTCCCGGCCCCCGAGCCGCCGCGGTTAGCAGGGTAGGGATTCGCCACCCTTGACATCGATGAGGGGCTGTGTTTCAATTGCTGCTAACAAAATGCTGATTCGATTAACAACGTTGTTTCACCGGCTTCGGCATTTTATGGACGACCAATGTTGAAGCGCACCATCGCGCAACCAGGATCGCCGAGATCGCAAGGCAAGGACAGGATCGCGGGAACGCCGCGTTTCTGCCGGCAACTCCATCTGATTACGTGCCCGGTGGGGGAACCTGACCGAGGATCTGCCTCGTTCCACCCGATTCAGTTCACCGCGGCGGAATGGGCAGGCTGTTGACGCTCGACCGTTGAACGTTCGACCTCACTAACAACGAGGAGATCCGATTCAATCGTGAGTACCAGTGTCGCAACGCAAACACCCGAAATAAAGGGGCGACGCTCGTTCAACCTGAGGCGTCGCGAGGCAGTCTGGTTTTACATCTTCGTCTGTCCCTGGATTCTCGGTTTCATCATCTTTCAATTGGGCCCAATTCTTGCCGCCGCGTACTTTAGCGTATCGGACCTCACCGACCTGAACCTGAGCAATCCCCCGCACCTGGTGGGCTTCGTCCATTATCAGCAGTTGTTCACCAGCGCGGCATTCTTGCAGTTCCAGCATGGCATCCGCGCCACCGCCATCTATGTCCTGGTAGGGGTTCCCGCCCGGCTTATTCTGGCCCTGCTGGTTGCCCAGTTGTTGAATCAAAAGATTCCCTTTCTCCGCGTGTTGCGCACCATCTATTATCTACCCACCGTGGTGGCGGGCGTCGCGGCGGGACTCCTATGGCTGACGCTCCTCGATCCGACCTCGGGCATCATCAATGAAACCCTCCGCGGCGTCGGGATGAGTCCGCCCGACTGGCTGGGCAACGGCAGCACGGCCATGTTCATCCTCATTCTTTATTCCTGTTGGTATCTTGGCACGGCGATGGTCATCTTTCTCGCCGCGTTGCAGGGCGTACCCACTGAGTTGTACGAGGCCTCGGCGATCGACGGCGCCGGCCCGCTGCGCCGGTTCTTCAACATCAGCCTACCGATGATTTCGCCCGTGATTCTATTCGCGGCGGTGATCGGAGTGATTAACGCGCTGCAAGAGTTTGTTGCCCCGTTCATCATCACCGGTCAGGGCGGACCGCTCGACGCCACCCGTTTGATCGGGCTCGATCTTTACCAGAATGCCATCGTTTATACGTTTCCCGGGCACGGAGCCGCGGCGTCCGCTGAATCGATCGTCCTCTTCTTCGCGGCGATGATCCTCACCCTGATTATCTTCCTTATCTCACGCCGCTATGTGTTCTACGCGGGTGAGCGGGAGGGGGGACTATGAGCGCGTCGAGCATGGCGTCACCGGTACCGGCCGCAATCGATACACATTCCTCCAGTCGCAAGAGAATGCATCGCAACCTGTCGCTTGCGGCGCGGGGGCTCTACCTCGTCATTGCCCTGGTGGGCGCCTTCCTGATGCTGTTTCCACTCCTCTGGATGATCAGTACGGCGCTCAAGCAGCCGGGAGACGTATTCGCCACCCCGCCCGTGATCTTTCCGGTCCCGCCGCAGTGGCATAACTTCCCCGATGGTTTTACCGCACCCGCCCTCCCCGACCGGTTTCCCGTGTATGTGTGGAACACCACGTGGTACACGATTCTGGAGGTCATCGGCGACACCTTCGTAGGCGCCTTCGTCGCCTTTGGCTTCGCACGGCTCCGCGCTCCGGGTTCAACCGCGTTGTTCTTTCTCGTCCTGGGCACGATAATGATTCCGTTTCAGGCCACGCTGGTGCCGCAGATTATCCTGTTCCGCGAACTTGGCTGGATTGATACGCCGCTGCCCCTCATCGTGCCGACCTTCTTCGGCAATGCCTTTAACATTTTCCTGCTTCGGCAGTTCTTTCGGGGCATTCCCAGGGAGTTGGACGAAGCTGCCACAATCGACGGCATGGGCTATCCCGGCATCTTCTTGAAGATTATTCTGCCGCTATCCAAGCCCGCTCTGGCAGCGGTCGCCGTGTTCTCGTTCGTGTTCCATTGGAACGACTTGCTCGGTCCCCTGGTCTATCTCAATACGACGGCCAAATATCCGGTCTCGCTCGCCCTGCAGGCGTTTCAGGGCGCGTACGGCTATGCGCAGTGGAATTTGTTGATGGCCATGGCCCTGGTAAGCGCCCTCCCCTGTTTGATTCTCTTCTTTGTCGCACAGCGTTACTTCATCCAGGGCATTGTGGTCAGTGGAGTGAAGGGCTGAACATCGCGACGGATGGCCTCGTGTAGCGGCGCCGAAAGGAAGGTGAGTTCGCAAATAAAGGGAAGAGCCGTCATGGCGAGGCGAGGACACTCCTGTTCTCCAGCAGTCGCCCGAGTGAAACATCACCGTGTGTGTTGTCCTCATGAGTGGAGGGATCTCGATTTCCATGGGCATTCAAAATAAGAAGTCCTTCGCGGTGGCCGCCGCGATCGCCCTCATGCTGCCGGCCGTGGCGGCCCCAGGCGCCTACGCCGCTCGCGCCGCATCCCACGCGAAGGCAACGGTAAATCTGATCTGGTTTATGCGCACGGACCCACTGGAAACGCCCTGGGAGAAATCCGAGGTAGCGGCCTTCGAGAAGGTCGATCCCAGCATTCATATCAACCTGATTACCGCGCCCAATCCAAACGGGCAGTTCGACCTCAAGTTCAATCAGTTGATCCAGGCGGGCACGCCTGCCGACATCTGGTCGCACCTTGGCCAGGCCGGCTTCGCCGACTACTATCATCGCGGTCTCCTGCTGAATCTGCAGCCGTATCTGAAGCAGGTCGGCTATTCGTTCGGCAGTACGCCGATGAACCTGGTCAATACGTACCGAAAGCCGAGCGGCCTCTACGGTATCCCGTCGATCACGCTTGGCTCCTATCTGTACTACAACAAGGACATCTTTGACGCGTACAACAAGCTGCATCCCACGGCCAAGATTCCCTATCCCGGCGTCAACTGGGACGATAAGAGTTGGAACCAGAATAAAGTCATTGCCATGGCGAAGAAGCTGACCGGCTTGACGATCAAGACCGCCAGCGGCACGACCACCAGTTACGGTTTCAACGACGGCCAGTGGCCACGCATGTACTCGGCATTCCAGGCCGGCACGGACATGTTTACACCGCAAGACTACATCACCGGCGCTCCGAAGAAGATCAATCTCACCGATCCCAAGATAGTGGCGGCCTACAACCTACAGGCCAGCTATTACCTGACTCTGAAGGTTTCGCCGCCATACTCCAAGGTGAAGCAGATCGGCAACACTGGCGGCGACCCCTTCCAGAGCGGCAATCTCGCCATGTACACGAC
>JAICHN010000211.1 GCA_025924845.1 Chloroflexota bacterium
AGAGTTTAAGGCATTCCTTCTGCGCGGCAACGTTGTCGATCTCGCGGTTGGTATCGTAATGGGGATCGCCTTTGGCTCGGTGGTGACGGCACTTGTCACGGACATTATTACGCCAATCATCACCATTCCGGGCAAGACCAACTTTGCCGACCTCAGCTTCTCAATTGGAGGCGGAGTTTTCCTGTACGGCGCCTTCATCAACGCGGTGATCAACTTCATCGTCGTGGCCGCCGCCATATTCTTCTTCGTGGTCAAGCCGGTCAACATGCTGATGGCACGCCGTAAGGTAGAGTCGGCGTCCGAACCGGCCGCCACCACCAGGGAGTGCCCCTTCTGTATGAGCATGATTCCCCAAGGCGCGACGCGCTGTGCATTCTGCACCTCGGAAGTGAGCGCCGCATAGCCTGAGGGTAGGGCATCATGGAAAGGCCGGGTCAGCCTGCATGGCTGACCCGGCCTTGTCTTGTTTCTCAGGGCTGCTTAGGGGGCAATGCCCAGGAAGAAGGCGCCTCCACCTCCGGAACCAGATCGAGCTACCATACTGAAGCTGGTGAAGGTCGCCAGCCAGGGACGTACTTTCGCATAATACTTCGTCAGATTGGTCCCTTCGTCCTGAGCGATTTGCTCGAAGGCCAGGCGGAGCGCCGTGAGGTTGGCATAAATTACCGCGCCGGCCGGAGTGGAGTCCGCCTCCTGGACGGCAGCCCGAAACTGCGGATCGGTCGCCAGACTGGTCCCCGGGCCGACCCCTTGCAACGAAGCGACATCGGCCGGGAGGGCACTCGCCACCACTAGGTAGCCGTTCACAAAAGCGTAGCCCATGCCGTTGGGGGTAGCGGCCAGCACTTGTTCAACCACGCCGCCCGGACCTGTGGTCGGCACAAACTGCAATCGTGACGAGTTGTCGCTTAACGATTGAAGCGCTCCCACGATTTGTTGCAGTTTTTGCTGAACCAGCGCCGGGTCATCGACCTTCAGCGTGACCACCATCGAGAGCCGCCGCGCCGCGGCAGTCTTTGCATCGGCCGCCCCCGTAGGGAGTATTGCCATACTCGCCTCGCCATGCATCCACGAAAATACATCTTGATTCAGGTCCATACCCAACAGGTGATTCACCACCTTGAAGGGGTCAAGAGCAAGGCCACGAGTATTGGCTGCTCCGGCGAGTGCCGCGACCTGAGTCAGGGCGGTTTGAATCATGCTGCCTGGGTCATGGATCGCCGCGTACAACAGGGTGCCTGCCGGCAGGGCTCCCGCCGTGACATCGGCGAGTGGGCTCAGAGTCACCGTTTGCGTGAGGGCGGCGGTGGTCACGGTCGGCGAGGCCGTCACCAAAATGCCCGTCGGCTGGGCACTCACCGCGAATGCCTGGCTGTACGTGCCCGACATGGGGACAGTGTGCGCGGCGCGGGCCAATCCCAGCGCCAACGCCAGTCGATGTTCTGCTTGAAGATCCCTATGCACGAAGACGGTAGACAATCGCGCAGCCGGAAGCTGGGTCAACGTGGTTTGAAAATCGGCATTGGTAGCCAAGGACGGTACGGCACCCTGCGCCGCGTCGATTGCCGCATGTACGCTAAGCGGGTCGCCGGATGCGATGACGATGTTGTTCACCACGGCGATCCACAGCGGTACGGCCGTGGATTGGGAAGGGGCCGGCAGACTGCCCGCGCCGGGAAAGGCCGCGCTGAGAAGGGTCCGCAAGTTCAACTTCGTGATCGTGACACCTTTATAGGTCGTGGCCGTGGTTCCTTGTAGACCACCGAGCATGAGGCCACCCGTAACGGCGGCTGCTCCAAGACCAGGCTTTAGTCCCGCGTCGATCAGCACGTGGAATTGGGCAACCGTCTTTCCCTTGCTGTTCACCGACGTGGTTATCGGGAGGACCGCCACCGCGGCCTCACCGTTGAAAATCGCGCTCAGTGCCGCCTCCAGCTGCGCTACATTTTTAGTGAGGCCGGCGAGCTGGCGGGCGGAGGCGGAGCCTGCCGGAGTGGTAGCGCGAACTCTACTCAAGACCCTGCTTTCGAGGGAGGAAAAGTTGGAGGCTTGATCGGCCGTTGTCGCCTGGATCGAGGCGAACCACTGAGCATCAGCCGGCGTCACCATTGTGAAATCACTGGTCGCGATGCCGAAGCCGCCCGCGGCGTGCGCTGTGGGCAGCGTTGCCTTCCAGGCCGGAGCCAGGGTAAGGAGCAGCCCGGCGGCCACTAATGTACGAACTCGTCCCATGGTGTCAATTCCCCGGGGCACTAGTCAGTTACGCTCGAGAAGCCCAGCTTTCAGTCTAACCGGCCCCGGTTCACGGGTACAGATCATCCTTCCGGAGCGGTTGCGCCATGACTAAATGCCCTGGTATACTCCTCGTGCGTCCGCCGTACGTTTGAGAGGCGGGCCTATCGATTGGGGCGGCGTAGCTCAGCGGTAGAGCAGCGGACTCATAAGCCGTTGGTCAGTGGTTCAAATCCACTCGCCGCCACCCACCTGGTTCATTCGGCCGGCGCGATCGGCGGCGCGGGCTCCTCGCGAGTCAACTCGTAGAGAACGGCGTCTGCCCGAGTACCCGCCAGCGCGGCAAACTCATGTAGGATGCCCGCTTGCTCAAAACCTGCTTCCTCGAGAGTGGTACGCACGGCGAAGTTCGCGGCATCCACCACACTATTCAACCTGCGAACACCGGGCAGCACGTCAGCGCGCACAAGCAGGGCTTCCAGCACGGGGGCAAGGGCGTTCTCATGGTCTGGAGCAGCGAAGAGATCCAGGGTGCGGACATGTTCGCGGTACGGCTGCGAAGCGGCGGGCAGGTCGGCCGGCAGCACTGTGCCAAGCGCGGCGGGCGTGCCTTCCGCGGCGACGCCGATGATGGAGGTACCTTTGCCACGCTCCAGCGTATCAAGCAGGAGCAGCACTGCCTCTTCCATGCCGTAGGCGCCATAGGCGTGGAGCCCATGGTAGCGAATCAGATACGGCACCGGGGCACTGAGCAGATGAAGTAGCGCCGCCTTATCAGAGCGGCGGAGAGGACGCCGCGCCGGCGCGGCGCTCATGGCGCCGAAGTAACGGCTATCGAAGGCGTCCGCGTCACCAAACACCAGCCGGCTGGTGACGCGGCCCGAAGTACCGGGCATCACGAGGTAATCCTGAAAGTCAAAGCTGCGCAATAACTGATGGGCGGGCGAATCGACGGTGGTTTGCGCCAGGATACCGTGGCCGCCGTCACTGGAGAAGCGATCCAGGGCGACCTCCACTACATGACGGGCCAATCCTTGCTCACGGCGATGGGGAGCGGTATAAAGGTTGTGAATCGAACCCAGGTGTGGAATGCGATTGGAGCGCGACAGCTCGAGCGCGCACACTATCCCCTCGATCGTGGTGGCAACGTACCACCGATCGCCGATGTCCTCCCTCGCCGTTAAGCGCGTTTCGATGTCACGGGCAACTCGAGGCGGCACGAGGTCGAGACCGCGCCCGGCCCAAAAGGCGATCAAGGCGTCGGCGCCCGCGCCGAGCGGCGCCCGCAACTCGTGGATGACGGCTTCCTCGCCGTCCGGCAAAGAAAACCGCTCAATCCGTCCTTGCACCGATTCGCGCCCCTTTACTACGGCCGCCCTTCGCCCTTGGGGAGATCATAGCGTAGATAAAGCGAGAGCGTACGCATACCTGTTCCAGGTGCGGTTAAAGGGTCGTACGAGCGCTGGTTCGGCAGGCACGAATGCCCGTGACCCGAGACTCGGATCCTTCGAGCCGCCTATGCCTCGCAAGCGCGAAGGAACTTATCTACCTCAGCGCGAGTGGGCATCGAGGGCTGCGCTCCACGCCGGGTCGTCGACAGCGCGGCCGCCGCGTTCGCGAAGGCCACCGCCGGTCGCGGCAAACGGCCTTCCGCCAGGGCCACGGCCAGGGCGCCGGAGAGACAATCGCCCGCCGCCGTGGTGTCCACGGTATCGACGCGGTGCCCCGGCAGTTGAAAACTCTCACGATCGTTCGCGGCAAAGACGCCGTCCGCTCCCAATTTGACGATCACCGTTTTCACGCCGCGCGCCAGCAACCGTCGTGCAGCTTCCGGCGCCTCGGCCAGGCCCACCTCGGACATCCCGGTGAGCAACGCCGCTTCTTGCTGATTGGGGGTCAGATAATCCACCGCCGCCAATAAGCGATCGGAAAGCAGTTGGGCCGGGGCCGGATCCAGCATAACGACCAACCCTTTGGCGCGCGCGGCGAGCGCCGTGTATTCTACGGCGGCAAGCGGTACCTCAAGCTGCAGAAGGACAATACGCGCTTGGGCGAGCGCGCTTAACGCACCCTGCACGTGGTCATCGGCGAGCAGGGCGTTGGCGCCCGGCACGACGACGATGTTGTTCTCGCCCGACGAGGCAACTTCGATGATCGCTATACCGCTGCGCGGGCCACGTTCATAAAGAAATCTTGTATCAACGCCTGCCGCATTGAGCGCCTTGCGCAGTGCTTGCGCGTACGCGTCGTCGCCGACGCAGCCAACCATGGCCGGAGCGCCGTTCAGCCGAGCCGCCGCCACTGCCTGGTTGGCGCCCTTACCGCCGGGATATTCGACCAAGCTATCGCCGAGAATAGTCTCCCCAGGCACAGGAATATGCGGTACGCCCACTACCAGATCCATATTGACGCTGCCCACCACGACAATGCGCCGATCGGCGGTCATGGCGGTGTAGCTCGCGTGCCGTTGGGCGGCGGGGTAAGATTTACGTCGTCGGCTACTTCACAGGCGGCAATCGCCGCCGCCGGCTCCATCTTCCCGAAGATGACCATCTTCAGCACATCGCGGTAGGTGGAAGTGATGTACTGGATCAGTCCCATCATATCCAGATATAACTCATATGGGAAGCCGACTCCATCGGTCGACGTTCCCACCTGAAAGATGACCTCGCCATCGCGAAGGTCAACCGCGAAGCCGCCCCAGGTCAACTCGTAATTGAGCTGCATGAGCGCTTCGAGCGCCGCCAGGCGCCGCTCGTCGCGCACATAGTCAAACTCTCGAACCAGAAACAGCACACGGGCGCCTTCACTTGCCACCTGGATGACCAGCCGGAAGTTTCCCTGTGGACCGCGGAAGGCGCTGCTCAGGTACCCCTTGTCCTCGTGAAGTTCGTAGTGGTAGTCATCCTTGTCAAGATAAAGCGCGATGTCCTGTATCGTGACCACGCGACTCCTCCTTTCGACGTAAGGCGTGCCGATGACGGTTCAGCCGCATTACCCCAGTGTACCGGCTCCGCCCGGTCATCGCCGAACCGGCACATGAGCGTACCTCACCGGTGCGGATAAGAGCGCAAAAGTGCGCATAGCGCCACAATTTCCAGATCCGGCCCGAGCCAACGGCTAGGCGCGGGCAACCGGCAAGGGCATGCTATACTGACCGTGCTAAACATTCGCCGACCAGCGCATGGTGCATGGAACACACAGAGCCTCAAGATAAGCACCCCAACCGAAGCGTACCCTGCCCGAACTGCGGGGCCGCGAATGACAGCCTGGCACCAGTCTGCCGGCGCTGCGGTAGTCCCATGCCCAATGCTGCGGGACGCACCCAGCACATTGGAGGGCGGACCTCAATCATTCGGCCGGCCGGCACTTCCGCGCCGATCGGCCCCGGCCCGCGATTGGTGGCGCCGCCTGATCTGGATCTTAGACAGATCCGGGGCGGGGACGCCACACGCGCCAAGCTCCGTCTCGCCAACAATGGCTCCTCGCTGCTCACCGGCACGGCGCGGCCAGGCCCAAACGCGACCTGGCTGCATATCCTGAACGGAGGCGCTATTTACTGTGCGGCAGGCGCGGTTGAGCCCATTGATCTGGAAATATCGACCGCGGATCTGGCTCAAGGCCGGCATGTCGGAACCATACTGCTCGACACTGATGGCGGCAAGGCCACGATCCAGGTGAGTGTCAACGTGAGCCGCCAATCACTGATGCCCGGCCTGATTGCCGCTCTCATCACGGCGGTCCTGGTGCTGGTGATCAGCAGCGTAGTCTACGCCATGCATGGCGGCGCCCTACCATTCAGTGCTCCCGCCCCGACCAGCACCCCGACCACCACGCCGACCCCGCTCCCAACCTCTACGCCCCGACCTACCTATACACCGACGGCCACGGCGACCCCTCGGGCCACCGCCACAACGGTCGATCTGGCGGGAACGGCCACGGCTCAAGCGATCCAGGCCAAGCAGGCACAAAAGCTGGTGGCCGACGCCTACGCGACGGCCACGGCACTCGCCGCTAACTTGAATGCCACGGCCACGGCGGTCAGCGCCGACCTGAACCATTCACCCGAGGCCACCTCGGAGCGGATTGCTATCGAGGCGGCCGTGAACAACTTCCTGCTCGTGCGCGCGGAGGCGCTCGCCACCGGCGATGCCTCTCGACTGCCCAGTGTCGCGGCGGGCAAGGAACTGACCTTGCTGCAGTCGAGCGTGCAAACATTGGCCGTTGCCAACGAGCACTATCGCCTGCACTCCATCGATCAGCCGGTCTGGGACTCGATCAAACTGGACGGACCCGACAGCGCCGAGGCTACCTTGAGCAAGCATGAGGATGAACTGATTATTCGGGTCAGTACCGGGCTGGCCGACGATCGCGACCCAACATACACCGGCAAGATCGGTACCCTACGCGATCAACGCTATTCCGTTACCTACAACACACGGCTGATCAATGGGAAGTGGCTCGTGGTAGATGGCTCCGTGGTCGAGAGTAATCAGCCCCAACCAACTCCCCAGCCCGACCTGCTACCCCCGGCCGGTCAGGGACCGGTGACGGCGGAGGGGACGGCTACACCCCTGCCCACCACGGCGCCGTCACCCGATCAGTTGACCATCGAGCAGGTGGTGAATCTGGGCCTGCCCGCCGTGCTCCGCGTGACCGGGAACATCCCCGGCAATCAGGAAAGCACCGGTACGGGCTTTGTGATACGCGGATCAGACGAATTCGCCTATGTCGTAACCAACGACCATGTGGTGAATGGGGCGACCGATATTGAACTTTCGACCCAGACCAGCGGCCCACTTCCGGCGCTCAGCGTGCAGGAAGATACGGCCGATGACCTCGCGGTAATCAAAATCGCCCAGCCGGCCGAACCGCTTCCCGCCCTGGAGTGGGGCGACTCGGAGAACGCCGACCTGGGCGAAACCGTGGTGGCGATAGGCTATGCGCTGGGCCTGCAAGGGGAGCCTACGGTTAGTAACGGGATTATTTCCGCGCTCCATCGGGACGTAGGTCAGCGATGGACCTATCTGCAGCATACCGCGCCGATTAATCACGGTAACAGCGGCGGGCCGCTCCTCGATTTGCGGGGCGCCGTGATCGGCGTCAACACCCTCCTCGATGAGAACGCGCAGAGCGTCTACTTTGCCATCCCCGCCAATCAAGCGAAGAAAGAAGTAGACGCGCTGATCGGGTCCATGCCGTGAGCCTGGATCGCGAAGCCGCTGAGCCACTCGCCCCAGCCGTGGCGACGCTGGTGGACGTGGCGCGAGCGGCCAAGGTCTCGGTTTCCACCGCCTCGCGGGCGATCAATGGGCGGCCCTATGTGAGCGAGCCGATCCGTGCCCAGGTGTTGGAGGCGGCGCGGCGCTTGCACTTTCAACCATCATCCCTGGCACGTGGGTTTCGCGCTCAGCGCACCATGACTATCGGCATGGTAGTGCCGGATATCTCCAGTCCTTTCTACGCCGCGGCCCTGCGCGGCGCGCAGAACGTGCTGCGGGCTCACGGCTATACCGTGCTGGTCTGTGAGACGGAGGAGCGGGCCGATCGTGAACACGAAGCTCTCCTGCTCCTGGCTGGGCAACGCGTGGCCGGGTTGATTCTGGCGCCGGTGGGTGGAGACATAGCTGGGCTCCGTCGTCTACTGGACCAGCGGCCGATAGCGCTGGTGGCCATTGACAACAGGCTGCAAGGGTATGAAGCAGATACCGTCGTGCAGGATAATAGGCGCGGCGCCGAGGCACTAGCCGCCCATCTGGTATCGCATGGGCACCGGCGCATTGCGCAGTTGACTGGTATCTTGTGCGAGTCCAGCGCGATGGATCGCCTGGCCGGATACCGTGACGCGCTCGATCAGGCTGGGCTTCCCTTCCAACCGGAATTGGTCCTGGAGGGTGATTGGACGGAACAGTCCGGTTATGCCCGAACTTTACAGCTGCTCGACCTTGACGAACCGCCTACCGCTTTATTGGTGTCGAGCAGCCGGATGGTCGTGGGCGCCCTCCTGGCCCTACGGCAACGCGGCATAGTCGTGCCGGCGGGCATGGCCCTGACCTGCTTCGACGACACGCCCTGGGCTCCGGTGACCGAGCCCGCCCTTACCACGCTCAGCCGATCCGACTACGCGCTTGGCACAGCCGCCGCCGAATTGATTGTCGCGCAGCTTACGGACGACGCCGAACGGGCCAGGTGCGAGCGTGTTCTCCCCCTGGAGTTGGTCTGCCGCCGATCGTGCGGCTGCCAGGCGTCGTCCATGGAGGGAACGCCGTGGGGCTAGGCGGTTGGACCCGGTATGCGCGCTAATCCTGTACAGTAGTACCTGAATACGGCTTCCGCGAGCGGCGAATCGAGGGCGTAATGCAGCAGACAGTTGATCTCACAGGCCCGGCCGGCGACAACGAAGTGGCTTCGGCAGCAGCATTGGAGCGGCTGGCGCACCGAGTGCTCTGGCTGTCCACGATGATCGTTCATCACGCCAATCACATTCGGCCTAACCGCGACGGCCTCAAGGTGGGCGGCCACCAAGCCTCAAGTGCGTCGGTGGTACAGATCCTCACCTCGTTGTACTTCGACTTCCTCCGTGCCGGCGATC
>JAICHN010000212.1 GCA_025924845.1 Chloroflexota bacterium
CGGAGGCCGATACCAGAACCAGGCTCCGCACGCGCGCCGGGGCCAGGTGAGCCAGTTCCAGCGCGATGGAGGCGCCCATGGAGAGCCCCACCACATGCGCCGGCTGATCAGCCGCGCGCGCCGCCAAGAGCGCCGCCGCGTCCTCGACCAACGTCCGCAGGGTAAATGGTCCGCCGGGGGGCGTGCGGCCGGCGCCCCGATTGTCGGGAGCCAGGCAGCGGAAGCGGGAGGCGAAGTGCGCGAGCTGAGGCGACCAGGCGGTATGGTCGGCCCCCAGCCCTTGTAGCCAGAGGATCGGCGTACCCTGGCCGCGTTCGTCGTAGTACAGATCGGTGCCGCTTACGCGCAGCGTTGACACAACATCGCTCCCCTAGTGCTGTTTTATGGTAGTGGCCGGCACGGAACGAGCCTCGCACCCCGCTCAACTCACCCATGGTACAGGGTAGCTCGGTAGGGACGCAGCCTGATTACTGATGCTGATCGGACGGTGACCTGTCCAATGGATACCCTATACAGGGTAGCGTGATAGCGTATAATGGCATCACAGCAGCCAACCCAGCCTTGCGGAGGCTCGTCCATGGATCGGGATGACGATACGTCGGGTAATTCCCTAGCAGCGAACGCCCAGAGCCAGGGAGATCGCGCCCCGTTGCGTGCCCGCCATTGCTGGGAAATCGTGCGCCAGGTACCTGGGCTACACTTCAACTGCGAGGAGTGTTATGCCTATTTCGTGCAGCAGGATTGCTGGACCCTGTGGGCGCTCCGGCGGCCGGGCTTCAAGCCATGTTGCCAGAAAGAGGGCGATTGCACGCAGTGCGTAGTACTTACCGAGCGCATGCGCCCACAGAGCAACCAGCACATGGAGATCGAGCGGGCAAGACCGATTCGGCCTGCCCCCGCGCCGTCCAAACGGATCTGCAGCTATCTTCAGTTGTACACCGGCGGTCAGCCGGTAGAAGGTGAAGGGCGGAACGCCGCCGTAACTCGTGCCATGCAGATGCGTAGTGCCGACTTCCGCTGTCGTCTGCGCGGCGTTCATCTGGATATGGGCTACGTGGGTGATGTTTGTGTCTCGCGGCACATTGAGGAGTGCGTTTTCCTCGAGGAAACTCGTCCGGAGGTGCATGTGAGGACACTGCCCATGGCCAAACAGTCGTTTGAGGCGGACACAGGGAAGCGCGCCGGAGACAAAGATTCCCCCGTGCCGACCGCCCCCGATGGGGCGGGCCGGCGGGGGGCAAAAGGCTAGAGATTCGTTCGGCTCGCCTGCAGAGCCTTGCGGAACTCCGTGGCTGCCTCGGCCGTCTTCCCCTGCCGGGCCAGCAGGAAGCCAAGCTTTCGATGCAGATCGGCCCGAGCCGGATCGGCGGCAAGCGCTCGCTGGATGACCAGGATCTCCGTAGCGAGTTCCACCGCGTTCGAGGATCCGGTGGGCACGGGCTGCGCCTGGCCGGCCGAAGCGGCGGCCGCCGGCACCGGGGGAACCGGCCCGGGCGGCGGCGCCGGGGGATTGGTGCTTTTTCCACTCAACCGGGCCGATAGGCCGCTTCCGAGTTCGGCAGAACGCTCCTCGGATGGAGGCGCGGCGGTGCGTCCCTCCCGCGGTTCCGGAGTAGGCGGCATGGCGGCGGAGGCCGGCGATGGGGGCGGCTCAATGCGCAAATCACCACTCGTGCTGAAAGCCGCCAAGGGAGTGGGCGCGGCCGACCAATCAGACGGAGGAGGGGGCGGTTCCGGCGAGACCGGGGTCGGCATACGCGGCGCCGCCGGTGGAGTCGTGGCCAATGGTCGGTCCGCGACGGGTTCAGCCCCCCCTATCGTGCGCAGACGCTGTTCCAGGGTGATTGTTTTCAATAGTGGTTGCTGTTCACCACCGCTAAGCGGCGCCTCCGCCCAATCCTCGGGAAGTTCTTCCTCGTCGAAGGTAGTGAGCTTGGGAATAGGAGTACCTGGGACTCCGGCGTCACGCCCCTGCTCGGCGGCGACGGGTTCTTGCTCCCGAAGTGAGCCGGCGTCGGAGAAATCGGTGGTCAGGACCGGGACGGGCAAATCGGCAATGGGCGTATCGGCGACCTGCTGACTGTCCGCCAAGCGCCCGTGCAGCATCGATTCCGCGATGGGCGCGGCAGTTGGGGTGACGATGGCCACATGCTCGGCCAGAATTTCCTCTTGCACCATTTCCCAGGCGGGGGCCGGGTCTTGACCCGTACTGAGCGCCATCTGTACCACCGCCTCGTCGCTTCGTCCCTGAGCCTCGTAAGCTAACGAGAGATGGTAATGATGGATGCCGTTTCCCTCCTCCAGGGCTACCGCTTGCTCAAACGCCGCGACCGCTTCCTTCAACTTATTGTTCTGCCGCAGAATACGGCCATGCAAATCATGAATTGCCGCCGCTTCGGGCATAACCTCGATCGCCTTCCGCACCTCGCTCAGGGCGACTCGACGGTCACCGCGCATCAGGGCAAGCCGTGCCACGTGGTAGTGGGCTTCGGGATGGTACGGCACCTGCGAGGCGACACGCATGAAGAGCGATTCGGCGTCCCGATATTTGCCGTCGTTCTCGAAGAGAAAGGCGGCGGCCATGGCGGTAATGTGATCGTAGGGATTGGCCCGCATAGTGTGCTCGCAGCGGGCGGCCTCGCGCGAGGACTCGTGGTTCGCGTCGGCGAGCAACTGTTGGATTCCCGACTTGTCGTAGGTTTCAAGTTGGACATTCGAGACGGCCTGACGGCGCCCATCACGGATCACAAAGGTCGCCTTGTCGACCCAGTAGTTGACGAAGAGCCCTTCCGTGGTATCGCAGATAGTCACCCCGACCGCTTTCCGGCGATCCAGCTTAGCCCCCACGGCCCGCAGCACTTCTGCATAGCCCATGGGCAATAAAGGATGCTTGCGATCCGTGCGATCGCCGCCGTGGAACAGCACACCGTTTTTATCGACGGTGTTTCCGGACACAATGCCGTTCAACTCAAGCAAATCGGCATTATGCACATCGATCGAGGTGGGCTTCTTCCATTCGCCCTTGGCAAAAAAATGCAGAATGAAGCCCGTTTCCACCTGGGCCAGAGTAATGGAGCGGGCTCGCTGCTGATTACAATATTGACCCAACACCGCCAACGTATGGGTGTAGGATGGAGTGGAGCCGCCGACTCGCGCCGCATCGATCATGGTGCCACCCCCTATGTACGGAAGCCGGAAAGCCCCGGCGCATTGGAATCAACTGCAACGTTAGGGCGCAATTCCTCTTGTGTCAAGCACCTGGAAGGCTGAAAAGCATGGTTCGCTCCACATCGTACGGCCCATGAGGCTGCCCAGGCTAGCCTGAAATGCCCATTTCGCCACGCTCGCGTTCAGCGTACAATGGCGGCATTCGAGGCGGGAGTTCGAACGCCATGGCCGATAGTGTAAACGGCAGGGTATTTGCCGCACTGGTTTTTTCGGTGCGGGAGAGGCTCTATGCCCTCGAGCAGCGTGGGCAGGCTACGCTGCTTCCCTGGCTGCAACGATATCGTCCCGCCGGCGCCGCCCCCGGCCTACCTGAGTGGTGTCTGGGTCTGCTCAATGTACGCGGCACCGTGCAAATGGTGGTCGACCTTGGTCGGCTCCTCAAGGAAGGGCACTCGGACATCACCGCCGATAGTAGACTGATCTTTATCGAGCATGGTGCGGCTCAGCTTGGACTGCTCGTGGACGGGGAGATCGGAGTACGCTACCTAAGACCCGGCGAATCGCCTGAATTTCCGGCATCTCCTCTTTTCGCGAATGGTCGTGCCTGGTTGGATACCCAGGATGTCATCGTGCTCGACGGCGCGGCGATCATCCGCCACGTGGCGGAAGAATTACGGGCCCCTGAGTATCTCGCCTGAACGCGCTACGCATGTTTGGAGGATGGTGTAAGGATGAAGCAGCAGAAGGCGATCCAATCCGGATCGCCCCTCGTCGGTGAGGAGGAGAGTCGCGGCATGCTCGCCGGCCGCTTCCATCCGCGTCACTGGCCAATACGGCTCAAGCTGGGCCTGGTCATGGTCGGCTGCGGGCTGGCGCCGCTGCTTGCCGGCGGTCTCCTGCTCCCCGCCCTGTTCAACGGCGATGTGCCTCATCTCGGGCTGGGCGTGATCGCCGTGTTGACCGTCGCGGGCGTGGTCTATGCCGACTATCAGCTCACCAAGCCGCTGATTCTCCTGACGAGGGCCGCGATCGCCCTGCGCCGGGGCGACTTCGACCTGCGCTTGAATCCGACCCAGAATGATGAGGTAGGGCAGATTGCCGTTACCGTGGACGTGCTTACCGGCAAAATGCAATCTTTGGTCACCAATCTGGATAACCAACGCGCCGAGCTGGAAAATGGGATCATCCAGTTGTTTACCGAGCTTGCCGAGGCGGCGAGCGGCGATTTGACGGTGCGCCCCACCTTGAGTGAGGGATCGTTGGGCGCCGTGGCCGACTCGGTAAATATCTTGCTTGAGCGCTTCAACGCCACCGTCAAGGGCATTCAGGCCACGGCGAGCGCCGTCTCCAACGGTACCTCGGCCATGGCGGCGACCGTGCTGCGCGTATCCCAGGAATCGCAACGACAGGCATCCGAACTATCTCGCGGGGCCGAGGCAATCGCCGAGATGGCCGCGTCGGCACAATCGGTCAGTGAACGCACGCATGCCGCGACCAACGTGGCGGCCGAGGCCGTGGTGGCCGTGGAAAGCGGCAACGAAGCCGTGACCTACGCTCGCGAGGCGGCCAAGCGCACGGCGGACACATCGAAGAAGGCCGCGCGCCAGGTGAAGAGCCTTGGCGAGAGCGCTCAGCTAATGGGCAACGCCCTCCTGCTGGTCCAGCGCAATACCGAGGAGTTGCACTTGATTGCCGGTAATGCCTCGATCGAGGCCGCCCGTTACTCCGAAAGCAGTGGTGTGTTCCGCACCGTGGCCGATTCCATTGAGCAATTGGCCCAACAATCGCAGGTCGCCGTGCGGCAAATTCAGAGTGTGATCGAGAACACGCAGCGCGAAACCGCGCATGTGGTAGCCGCGATCGAGGACGTGACCGGCGAAGTAAGCACCGTAGCCCGTGCCATCAACCTGGCAGGCGAGAATTTCGATACCATCAATCACGTTGTACAGCGATTGGCTGACCTGAACATCTTTATCGCCAGCGCCAGCGAACAGCAGGCGCGCATGGCCGCCGACGTGGCGGCGGAAATCAACGCGCTCAATGAGATTTCGGTCCAGACTTCCAGGAACACCGCCGCTTCCGCCGAGGCGGCGGTCAGCCTACGTCGGCTTACCGAGCAATTGAATGACTCAGTGGCGACGCTAAAGGTCAGCTAGGGGAATTATCATGCATCCCGATCAGTTTCGCGCGCCGACCCTGATGCGAGCCGAGGACTCCGCCGCCACGCGCGAGCAGGCTCTCCAGCGGTTGATGGAAACTACCGACTATGTAAGCCGACGGGCCCTTCAATTAGATGAGCAGGTGCAGGAAGTCGAGCATATCGTCTTGCACCTGAGTGCCCTGGCCCGCCAGTTGCGGACCCTGGCGAGCAATACTAGTTTGGAAGCTACCCGAATGCGCATGAGTGCGCCGCTGGCTGAGATCGCTCGCCAGATGAGGCGGTTATCCCAACAAGTTGGGGAATCCAACGATCAACTCGGTCTGACGCTCCGCTCCTATACCGTCTCCACCGGCGAACTACGCCAGGCCGCGACCAGCTTGCTGCACGACGCCAAGGCCATTCAAGAGAGCGCCGCGCCCAGCGAGCCGGTCGAGAAACAGCCGGCGGCGCCGCCAAGCCGCCCCACCGCCCTGCCCCGTTGGCAGGTCACACCACCCTATCACACACCCGAGATCGATCCCGAGGAGCAGCCGAAATGACCGATCCGGACCAGGTTGGGGCGCCGCCTCCGCCAAACTCAGCCCGCGACGCTTGGAGCGGGTTGGGAAACGCGGCGCCCATGCCGGGTCACCCGCCTTTGCGTGACACCACGCGCTCCTTGCGCGGCGCCACCAATCTCAAGCGCATACAACTGCCCGCCGGCGTCTCGGCGCCGGCACTGGCCGATGAGGCTGTTGTCACTCCGCCCGAGCCCGCGCGCCAAACTCAGACGGCGGACCTCCCACCGCATCGCGTGCCGCCCACCGGCTCACCCGACGGCCTGCCCGCGGTATCCCTACCGTCTCCGTTCGATACGACTCCCCTGGATACATCGGCGCTTCCGGAGCGGGCCGAAGAAATCCCCTGGCCGAGCGAGATGGAAGTGCCCGTCGCTTGGGCAAGGCCCCACGGTGAGCCGGGGCAGTCCTCCCTGCCCCAGGCGCGATCGTGGCCCGCCCCGCCGTTTTCGCCCACGCCGTCGCGGATGGAAGACGAATGGCCCGCCGACCTATTCGTTGCCGATGCGCTTCCTTTGGCTCAGGAGGTCGCGACGGATGAGCCGGGCATCGGGGCGAAGCTTCCCGCGATCGACCTGGCCGCTCATGGCCCGGCTGAAGCGCCGGAACAGGTGAGCCCGGCCGGCTTACCGCCTTTGTTCCTCCCCGGTCTGGAAGAACCGATCGACTACTTTCCGATCAGCATGGAAGGGGACACCACGATCCGCCTTCCGCCCGAACCACTCTGGCCGACGGATGAGGCGGCCGACTCGATCCGACCCGAAGGATCCCTGGCGGAGATCACTGACCAGACTGCCCTCCTTCCACCGGCGGCGCCGGCGGACGAGGTATCCACGCTGGATTCATTCCTCGATAGTCAGAGCGAGCTTGCCCAGTGGAGGGCCGAAGCCGCTCATGCGGCGGTCCGCGCCAATGCGGCGATGGATCCGGCCGGCAGGTCCGATGTGACGAAACCAACTGCCGACGACCTATCGACCGAATCGGATCCGGCCGATGAGGGACGCGCGGGCGGGTCGTTGTATGGCGGACTGGCCGAGCAGTTGCTCGAGGTATTCAAGGAAGAAGCGGTCGAGATGCTCGACCTCCTCCATAGCTCGCTGGAAACGCTGGAGCGCGGTCCCTCCGCAAGTGCGTTGATTGAGGCGCGACGGACCGTGCATACGATGAAGGGTAGCGCCCGCATGTGCGGCTTGCCCGCCATCACCGAGTTGGCACATGGGTGCGAGGATCTGATCGGACAGCCCATGAGCGGCCAGGACAGCCTCACCCCTGCCATGGTCGCTCTCCTCTTCGAGGCCGAAACGGAGTTGCGGGCCGCGGTTACCCGTCCGGCCAGCGGACCCGGCTCCGATCAGAGCCTCCGTGCCCTGACCACCCGCCTGCGTGGCGCCCGTCTGCGTCCGCCAACCTCCGCCACGTTGCCGGCCGCCCCGGTCATGCGGGGCGCCGAGCCCGCGCCGGTGCGGCTCAATGAGCGGCAGGCTTTGCTGCGCCGGCCGGTTCTGACCTCGGTCTCGCCAACCAATAATCGCCTCGCGGTGGATCTTACCAAAATCGAGGCCGTGGTAGCCAAGGCCACGGAAATCATCGCCAACCGGGCCACGTCCCATGCCCTGGTCGAAACCCTGAGCGCTACGGTCGGCGAGTTGACGCACAATGTGCAGCGGTTACAACTGCTCGCCATGAACTTGCAATATCAGATCGCGAGCCAGGGACTGGAAAGCACGGCCGAACAGGATCCTGACGGTCTGGCGCTGGAAACCTATGGTCCGATCAAGCAACTTATGCTGCAGTTACAGGAAGCGGTATCCGACCAGCAGGCGCTGGTGCAGGAGGCACAGGACAGCGTGACCAACAAGCGGGCCCTGGCCTCCCTGGAAACGCGCCTCGATACCGATCTCCAGGCGTCGCTGATGAGCATGAGGATGCTTCCACTCAGTCAACTTCGAGTCCGCCTGGACCAGGTGGTGCGTTCCGCCGCGGCCTCGGCGGAGCGTGAAGTGCAGTGGACCATGGAAGGGCAGGAAACGGCGCTCGACAAGCACGTTTGTGATCGCCTATTCGAGCCCCTCATGCACTTGTTGCGCAACGCGGTTGGCCACGGCATCGAGCCGCCCGAGGAACGGGAAGCACAGGGCAAACCCCGCGCCGGATCCATTGTCGTCACCGCCGTGTTGGAGGGGAATCAGGTGGTGATCACGGTCAGTGACGACGGACGGGGGATCGACCCGGCGCGAATCGTGGCCAAAGCCATAGCCAAAGGCATCATCTCAGCCGAGCAAGCGACGACGCTTTCGCCCCGTGAACAGATGGAACTGGTGTTCCGCCCCGGCTTCAGCACGGCCGAGGCGGTGACCGAACTGAGCGGACGCGGCATGGGCATGGAGATCATCCGCGAAAGCTGCACCCGCATGGGCGGCGCGATCACGATCGGGGGCCGCTCCCAGGGCGGCACGGTGATTACCCTTACCGTGCCGCTTACCCTCTCCATTGTGCATACGCTGTTGGTGCGGGACGCGGGACGCGTTCTGGCCATCCCCGCCTCGCAGGTTGCGTCGGTCCATCTCGTCAACCCGGCGTCGATCGCCGGCCATGGCTTCGGGCAGGCAGTGCGTATCGGGCAGGCGCAGGTGCCGCTGTATTCGCTCCCCGGGTCCGACGCGGCGCGCCCCCGGAAAGGGGAGGATCAGGAACGGAGTGTCCTCCTCATTCCCTATCGCGGCAGGTATGCCGCCCTCATGGTCGATGAGCTGATCAACGAGGAGGACGCCATCGTCAAACCGCTGCCTTTGCTCCTTCAGGGCGTGGACCGTTTGCTGGGCGCCATCGTGCTGCCCGACGGCAAGCCCGCGCCGGTGATCAACCTTCCCCCGATCCTCAACACCCTCGCCGGTTCCGAGACCATCGCGCCCCCGCTGCCCAC
>JAICHN010000213.1 GCA_025924845.1 Chloroflexota bacterium
AGCGTATTGCGCGATGACTGGTTATTCCATTTCGGTTTTTCGCTTCCCGTCGACTTCTGTGTCTGGGTACTGGAAACGGACGGCCTTCGAGTACCGCCATTCGACCAACATTTGGACGGGAACGGCACTCTTCGTGCCGTCGGCCTAACTGCGCCTGATTGGTGGAACTGGTTCGCCGGCACCGTGTCGTCGCCTCATGAGGCAGGGGCGACCGGTTCTAGTCTACAGCCGGATTTTTCGCCCCTGTTCGGCGTGCAGCCGGTAGTCGATCGACTCGAAGCATTGTGGCCGTTCTATTTGGAGTCAGTCTCGAATGAGCGGCGCGCATTTGAGCGGGCGTTCATCCAATCCGCACCCTATCAAGGAGTATGGGCGGCGCTGAAGCCGTATCATGCTCGTTTAGAGTGCCTACGTCTGGATCTGATCGCGTACCCATGGCGGGCAGCGTGTGCGCTGCCACCGTATCACCTGGTGCTTAGCATTCCGTCCACGAGCATTGACCGTAAGGCGTTTCACGCTGCTGTATTGCACGGTGCCGAACGCTTGGCCGCATCGCCCCAGTAGGCAAGTGGGATCAGTGTGCATGATGCTAAAGGAGCCCCAGCTATGAAAGACTCGGCATTGAGAGCGTCACGCCGGCCGGCAACGAGCGAGGAGTCGCACCGCAGCGATTCGACCGAGAAGACCGCGCACATGGGCCGACTTTCCGGGTCTCCGGCAAACTCTTACACCCAGCTTGGCACCGCGAATACGGTTGGCGGAGCCGTCGCAGGCTTCCCCCCTCAACTGCCGGCCGTGCATCCTCAGTATGGGGGCTCTCGACTGATGGAACTGATTGGCCGGCCGAGTGTCGTACAGGCCGGTGTCGTCATCACCAACGTCGCGGCATTGTATGTGGTCTCCAAGTCGACGGGCAACTGCGTAAGTTGCTGGGATTTTCACCGAGCGGGTGATAACGTAAGTACGGTCCAGATGTTCGGCCAGTACCTAGCCCCGGCAACGTTCATGCTCGGACTTGATCTTGCCCTGGTTGTGGTCGGCATCTTGCTCTTCGGGCTCTCACGGCAAAGTACATCTCCGGCTCGTGCCCTTCGCGGAGGCGCGCTAACCCTCATGGCGACCAGCCTCGCTGCCGGCATTCTGGAGTTCAAGGCCCTAGCATCGATATCGCCAATGGCGCGGGAAGGTTCCTCCTGGGAGGATCCCCTCACTGTACATCTGCTCATGGTGAACTTCGTGGCGCTGATCATCTCGCTCGTGATTGGGGCATACTTTATCCGTCCCTCAACCAATAGTCTCCTGTCGGTGCGATCGGAACTCCCTGACTATTCCATTCCTGCCGAGCAATAGCACCAATTGGAAGCGATCAGCCTTGCCACTAAGGTGGACCCTGGGCCAGGATTCGTTTGGGCCGACCTGCCGGCATCACAGGCGGGCCGTGTCAAAGGAGTTGCCGATTCCAGGGAAGTCGCGGCGATTGGCCGAGCAGATCGGTGAGCCGCCGGCTTCCGCTAGGATGGCCAGCCGGGCATCGGCAAACCCGACGCTCTCGGTGGCCCAACGCGCCAAGCCGGCGAGAAGCACCTGCTTGTCATCGGCATGTATAGACGCCGGCGACAGAATGCCGCGAATATATTCGTGGATTGCGGCACGGCTTGGAAACTGAGGCAAGCGCCCCAGCACATAGGTAAGCTCATGCACGATCACCACATCCACCCACCCATGGGCTCGCCCCTCCTGCAGCGCCTGAAGAATGGCGCTGCAGCGGTCGTGTTGAGTATCGTTCGTGAACAGAGCATGCACGAAAATGTTTGTGTCCAGCCAGCCAAGCCTCTCGCCGGTCATGGTGCCGTCACAATATCCGCGTGACCTGCCTCCGCTAACCGTTCACGGATAATCGTCTCGCCCATATCATGGCGGAGTTTATCCAGATCAGGCGCGACACCTCGCACCGTGAATTGTTCTACCAGATCCATCAGTGATCGTTGGGGGGGCAATACTCGGCACTCGAAGACATGCGGTCCCGTTGGTACGAACAACAATTCCATGCCCGGTTCAATCCCACAGAGATCGCGAACTTCCTGTGGAACAGTCACCTGACCTCGTGCCTGCACCTTCGCCAAGCCCATCGGACAACCTCCTTACTCTTTGATAGCTCCGTGTCCCATCCCTGGTTAGGAACGACAAGCGAGAGTGCGTATGGCTCACCACTGGAAAGTGACCTCGGAAGGGACAAGCGCGGCTTGTCCCTTTCTAGAGTATAGCTCGAAGTATGTATAGTCCGCAAGAGTATGAATTAGCCGTTACATACATCCTACAAAGATAGTGGTATGCAAAGTCATCGGGACGGACGTAGGTCCACTCAACAGTCCGTCTTCGCACGACGGATCCTGGCCATAAACCGGTTCATGTGACGAGGGTAATTCACCCGGCCAATACCGGCAGCGATAGGTCATAACGCCATGTCCCCGGCATTGGCAGGGCATTGACAGGGTGTTGTTGGTGGTGACCATGACGCCTCCCGCTCAAAATGGAGCCTGTGATGGGGCGCGGACCTCGCGCTCATCGTGAGACATCGGCAGCAAGCAACCTGCGAGCGGAGGAACATCATATGTACGGGAAACGCTTTACCGGAACCGTCCTCGGAGCCCTTGCCCTTACCCTCGGCCTCGTCGGCCCATACGCGGGCCATACGGACGCGCGGCCAACGGCGCAACTACGCATGGGGACCCGGCAGTACACGCTCCAGGCCATTACCAACCCCAACGATCCAACCTTCACGCAGTTGCTCGGCATCAATGACCATCAGACGATCGCCGGGTATTTTGGGAGCGGCGCGGATGCCAAGCACCCCAATAAGGGCTTCCGGCTGAGCTTGCCGACGACCTTCAAGGCCGAGAACTTTCCCCGTTCGGTCCAAACCCAGGTAATCGGCATCAATAACCAGGGCGACACGGGCGGCTTTTACCTTGACCATGCCGGCGCTACCCACGGCTTCCTGAAAGTGAACGGGAAGTTCGAAACCGTGGACCGGCCGGGGACGTCATTCAACCAGATTCTGGGATTGAACGATGCCGGTCAGGCGGCGGGCTTCTACCAGGACGCCCAGGGGCGCGACCACGGCTATGTCCGCCTGAAGCGCGACTCGTTCACCGTGCTTCCCATTAACGACAGCCAGGCTACCGGGATCAACGACGCGGGGACGGTAGTCGGCTTCACCCAGCCTTCGACCTCTACGGCAGCCGGCTTCATCATGCAGGGCGGTAAGTTGACCATCCTCATCTATCCGGGCTCTGCCTTCACCCAGGCTCTGGGCGAGAACAATGCCGGGCAGGTGGTCGGCGTCTATAATGACGGCGCGGGGAACGCCCATGGCTTCGTGTATGATGCGCATTTGCGGACCTTCCAGACGATCGATGAGCCAGGGGCAACCTCCACTACGATCAATGGGATCAATGACGCGGGCGACATCGTCGGGTTCTTCACGGACGCCAACGGCAACACCGTGGGGCTCGTGGGTACTCCGGGCACCACTCAGGTTACCCTGCCCGCCGGCACCGCGACTCCAACCTCTACGGCTACCGCTACCGCCACGCCCAGTGCAACCTCTACGCCTACCGCATCGCCAAGCGCTACTCCTACCCTGTCCACCACGGTAAAGATCGGTCTGGTCCTTCCGCTGAGCGGCGCGGACGCGGCATTGGGATTGTCAGCTGAGCATGGAGCGCAATTGGCCATCGATCAGGCAAACACGGCACATCTGATCCCCCGCGTGAATCTCGCCCTCGCACCCCTGGACGATGCCGGCGCGACGGGGGTCCCGGACGGCGCCGTGGGCGCCAACGACGTTACGACGTTGATCAAGGATCCCGACGTAGCGGGGATCATCGGGCCGTTTGACACTGCAACCGCGCTCACGGAACTGCCAATCGCCAACAAATCAGGGATTGCGATGGTCAGTCCCTCCGCCGGCAACCCCTGCCTGACCAGCGACAACCCGACCCAGCAGTGCGGCGGGGTGAACAGCATTCTGACAATGGTGCGCCCAACCGGGAACGTGACCTTCTTCCGAACCGTTCCCACCGATCCGAAGCAGGGCACGGTGCTCTCCGATTACCTGTATCTGACCAAAGGCTACCGCACGGCCTATGTGATCGACGATACCGGTTCGTACGGTGTGAGCGAAGCCGATGCGTTTCTCTCGGAGTGGCAAATCAACGGCGGCGTCGTGCTGGGCCGATCGAGCGTACCGGAGGGTACGGCGTCGGAGGTCAACCTGCTAACCAAGATCGCGGCGTTGCGCCCGGACGTGATCTTTTTTGGCGGCAGTGATCCGGCAACCGGCACGCCGGAAAGCATCACGATCCGGCGACAGATGGAACAGATCGCCGGCTTGGCCACTACGCCCTTTGCCGGGACGGACGGGATTCGTACCTCCCTTTTCGCTCAATCGATTGGCCTGGTGGGAGGCCAGGCCTGGAGCACGCTTACCCCCGCCGACCCCGGCTCCGTTCCCGCCGGCAACACATTCTTACCGCAGTATCAGGCCGTCTATGGGACGCCCGGGCGATACAGCGCGAGCGGCTACGATAGCGCCGGGGTGCTCATTTCGGCCATTGCCGCCGCAATCTCGAACGGGACGCAGCCGCCCGCCGGGGCAGGCGCCCCGGCTGAATTTCGTAAGGCGGTGCTTGCGGCGGTGACGCAGACGAAGTTGCAAGGCGTGATCAACCCGATCAGCTTTTCCGCTGACGGTGATCTGACTCAGGGATCGATAAGCATCGGACGCCTCGCCGCCGGGAACGGCGCCGTGGGCTGGCAGCAGGTGACCGCCCAGAGCGTGCGGTAATCCCTGGCCGGCGCACCGCCGGGATCGCGGCATGAGAAGAGTCCATCCAGGAGCCTCCAACTAAAGCCGGGTGTGCGGGTCGCGGGGCGATCCACGCCCGGCTTTAGCTGGAAAAAGGTGGTACTATATTGCTCTAGCCGGAGGCCGCTACGATCGTTCACTTTCAAACCGGGCCGATATAGGGATCTTATTTGTTCAGCGGGAGAACAAAGACGACGTACCTCGAAATGAGGGATACTATGTGTACAGAGGTACATGTCCCCCATGACCCGTCCCATTGCCCCACGTCACCCCCTCATCCGCGCCCTGAGCGCGGTGCTGGTTGCTGTCTTGCTTTGCGTGCCGGGGAAGGTCCACGCAACGAAAGGAGCAACCTGGCAGACCCTGCCTTCGCTCCCCACCGCCGATACGGGGCTGACCGCGGTCCGCCTTCCCGACGATTCAATCGTTGCCCTTGGCGGGGATGCCACACTTGGCGCACAGGCTCGGGCGGCGGCCCGACTGGACCCCAAACGTGATGCATGGGAGACTTTGCCCCCCGCGCCCGTGGATCTCGATACGCCCGCCGCCCTGGCCCTTACCGAGCACGCCGTGCTGGTCGTGGCGCCGTCGTTCGCCAACGGCGCCATTGGGGCGCCAAGCAAGGCGCTCATCCTCGATCCCATCTGGCGGCGGTGGATCACCCTCCCGCCCTGTCCCGTCGCTCTGCTCAGCCCCCGCGTATTGCTGTTGAATCCACACACGATTCTTGCCGTGGGCGGAGTGGGTGACTTGATTGGGGCGACCCTGAACCTGACGACCGAACAGTGGACACCCCTGAGCTCGCCGGTTCCCGACCTCGCCGGGTACTCCATGGCGGCGCTAACAGGCAAGGGCGCCCTCCTCCTGTCGTCGGTCGCCATTGATGCCCACGCCCAGCCCATGGCCGTGCGTCGTGCCTGGATACTGAGCCCAACCGGCGCCTGGACCGAGGCGGCACGCCCGCCTCTTGTCGTCGACGGCGCCCAGGCCGTGGACCTTGGCTCCGGACAGGTGCTGTTCGCGGGCGGCTATCCGATCGGCGATGATCCCCGTTTGCCCGCGCCGCCCGCGCTCCTCTATAACGTGGCGCATAACCAGTGGTCAATCGCCGGTTCAACCGGCGGGGATCACCGCGGTGGTCAACTGGTTTTGCTGGGCGCGGGTCGAGCCGTGCTGGTGGGCGGTCATGGGCCAAACGGCCGACCCAACGCCAGTTGCGTGGTCTACGCAGGGGCCATGTGGCGCCATGCCTTCACGCTGCCCGGCCCCGCCGCGGGCTATGCCGTCGTCAGCACCGCCAATGGCGAACTGATGCTGATTGGCGGCGCTCGGCCGACCACGAAAGGGATGACGGCGGGAGTGACTGCTCTCCTCCTACCCTTGGATCGCCTGCTCGGCAACTGAAGGTTCGGCGCCGTAACCCACGTTTCCACCCCATCCAGGGCGCGCCGTGGAGTACAGTGATCGAGGAGCCGCATATCCATGGCTTCACTAATGATGACGGACTCCGGCCGCTCCCGCCCGGCCCTTGGTGTTCTATGTCGACGGGTGGCGGCGGCAGGCTTGCGCGGCGGTTTCCCATGCCGTGGTTAGGATTACCATGTCCAGGCGCTCACCTTACTGGCAGCCATTCACTGCCCGTACCCCGCTCGGCTACAGCGTGGCGGGGTATTTTTCCACCGAGCCCGGTTCCGCGTACGGTACGATACGTTTCACCCACGTTGATGGTCCTCTCAAGCGCCCCTACACGTCGCCGCCCGTGCTCGCGCCGACGGCGGCGCATATGCCGGCGACCGTCCTGGAGGCAGCCGGAGGGGGCGGAGCGATCGATGCCCGCGCCCTGGCCCGGCCGGACGGCACGATCGTCGCCTTTTACCCGCTCTACGACGCCGACGGCGGATTGGTTGAGGTAGTGCCGCGTTCGCGGGATACCGTCGTGATCGCCGATACGCCCTGGCGTCCATTGGCGGCCTTAGTCCGCGCGGCCCGCCATGCCGGTATGGAAGAAGCGGTTCGCCGGCTGCGTGCCATCCTCGTCTTCACCCTTGAAGGGTCGGACAACGCGCGGCTCACCCGCGTGCCATTCGCAAACCGTCTCACCCTCACCGCGGCGCTCCCCGGCACGGGACGCATGCGTGCTCCATTCAGTCAATTGCAAACATGGGCGGACCAGTATGGGCTCGATCTTCCCGCAATCGTGCATGTGTTTAGCGGCGTACCCGATCGGGTCGGGGCGGCAAGCCTCGTCCGCCCGATCGCCGGTTCGTCTGTCCTGGGCGCCTGGCCGGGCACCGGTACGCTCCTCGCCGTCTCCTCGCGCGGCGCCTCGGAGTTGGTGGATCTCCCCGCCGATGGGTCCGTGGCCGATCCCGAAAGCGTAGGACCGATCGCCCTGTGGGATGCCATGGCCCGTGTGGCGGATCGCGGCGAAGTCCCGACTTGGGACAGAGTGGCGCCATGGCTTCCGATCAGGCCAGGCGAGGACGGGCCACGAGGCGTTCCCGGCGCACTGACTCAAGCCTGGCAGCGGTGGGCGGCTGCCTATCCCGAGGCGTTCGGCGCGGCGGAGCGGATCGCGGTGTGATCACCTGGGATGAGACTCCGACCCCGACCGAAGTCCCATCCCAGGTCATCACGTTTCTCACCCGGGCGGTCGAGAGCACCGGCACCCGCCGCGCACCGCGACCACGGGTCAGGATCTTGTGCCCGATCCGTTCCGGCACCATCAGAATTATAACAAGGATGTTATATTGATTCTGTGTGGAGCGTTTTGTTTCTCGAGGAGGCCGAACAGGAAGTCGCGAAAGTGCCCATTGCCGAGCGCGTGGCCCTTCTGAACGCGGTTGCCAAACTGGAAGCACTTGGGGCTCAGTTGCCCTTTCCGCATCAAAGTGCCGTGAGAGGTGTGCCCGCTCTTCGAGAACTGCGTCCACGCAGTGGCCCCAGCCCATGGCGGGCTTTCTATCTGCAACTGGGCGACGTATTCGTCATCGCGGCCATTGGGCGGAAGCGTTGGTGAAGCCGCGCGATTTCGAGCGATCCGTACGCGCGGCCCTGACCAGGCTCGCGACGATCAATGAGGAATGAGAACGTGATGAAGCTTTCTGATCTCACGCCCGCCACAAAAGTTCTCGCCACGCAGCTTGAGGATCCCGCGTTCCGAGACGAGTGGGAACGAACAGCTCTCGCCCGTGAGGTGGCCTTGCGGGTAACCCAGTACCGTGCTGAGCACGGACTTTCCCAAGCGGCTCTCGCGCGGATGCTCGGGATGCAGCAATCAGCGATCGCGCGAATCGAGGCAGGCGTTCACGAACCAACCATCTCGACCCTTCGGCATCTTGCCCAAACGTTGGATATGGAATTCCACATTACGATAACGCCAAACGCGGCGCAATCCGCCTAGCGCAACGGGATGGATTTCCGGCCATGCCGGAAATCCATCCACCATCTTAGCTCTAGCGAGCGCCGATCGTCGCCGGCTCCAGATCAGCCGCCGCGCGGAGTGCCGCCACCTTGTCCAGACGTTCCCAGGGAAGATCGAGGTCGGGCCGCCCAAAGTGACCGTAGGTCGCGGTTTGGCGGTAAATCGGCCGCCGTAGATCGAGGGCGCGAATGATCGCCGCCGGCCGCAAGTCGAAGTGATCGCGAATTAACTCCTCAATGCGCTGTTCCGGGATCACAGCCGTGCCGAAGCACTCAATGCCGATCGAGACCGGATGAGCTACGCCAATGGCGTAGGCGACACGCAACTCGAAGCGTTCCGCCAGACCGGCCGCCACGACGTTCTTGGCCACCCAACGGGCCGCGTAGCTGGCCGAACGATCTACTTTCGTCGGATCCTTCCCCGAGAAGGCGCCGCCGCCATGGCGGGCCATGCCGCCGTAGGTATCGACAATAATCTTCCGCCCC
>JAICHN010000214.1 GCA_025924845.1 Chloroflexota bacterium
CGGCCTGGTCTAGAATGAGCTTGCCGGCCTCGATCTTCGTGAAATCAAGGACATCGTCGAGCATCGTGGTCAAGGCGTAGGCTGCGTCTCGCGCCACGCCGACATACTCGGTCTGCGTTGGGTCGAGCGGCGTCTCAAGCAGCAACTCGATCATGCCGATGATGCCGCTCAGGGGCGTGCGAATCTCGTGGCTGATCATAGCAAGGAATTCAGACCTGAGCCGTACGGCCTCAAGTGCCTGAGCGTGCGCCGTGGTGAGGGCCCTTAGCTCGGCCGGCAGGCGGGCATGGTTAGCCGGCATCACCACTGCTCGTAGTGCTCGGTATGCGCCGGCAGGCACCGCCGGCCGACCAATCAGCCACCATTTGCCTGAGCGCGGCCGGGCTAAACGGTTTGAGGATATGCCCCGCCATCCCCATCCTGTAGCCCTCGTCGATGCTCTGTGCCTCACCGCCGGCCGTACAGAGGATCACCGGTATGTGCGCCGCATCGGGACGCGCCTTCATGGCGCGGGTCAGCGTAATTCCGTCCATCCCGGGCATGTGCAGGTCCGTGATAATGAGATCGGGCTGCTTCTGCTCGACGATCGCCATGCCGGCAGCCCCGTCCGCCGCGACAAAGACTTCATGTGCGGTCCCTCGCATGGAGAACAGAATGAGCTTCTGAATGATTGGCGAGTCCTCGCAGAATAAAACCTTGGCCATGTCTACCTCACGTTGCCCTGACGGGGTATGGCTCATCCGATGAAAATTGCACTACGCGGCGGCTGGGAGGGGTAAGCTAAAGTGAAACGTGGATCCACAATTGAGTTCGCTCTCGACCCAGACCTTGCCGCCGTGCATCTCGACAATTCGACGTACAAGCGGTAATCCCAAGCCGGCCCCCTGGGCGTATTTCGCCGGCCCGTTCCGGCTGCGCCAATAACGTTCGAAGATATGTTCCCTCTGGTCTTCGGGGATCCCTATCCCGTGGTCTTTGACACTGACGCGCACCGCATTCCCGGCGACGCGGCTCTCGACCTCTATCGCTCCACCGCGGGGAGCAAACTTCACGGCGTTGGCAAGCAGATTTCTGATCACCTGCTCCACCCGCCCCCGGTCGGCCTGGAGCGGCGGCAATTCCTCCTGAAGCGCCAGCCCTATGGGATGGAGAGCATGCCTGGGCCCTATTTCCGCCACGACGTTGACAATGATCTGATTGAGGTTGACCCAGCCACAACTCAGAGAGAGGCATCCGGACACCAGCGCATCCAGGTCCAGAATCTCATCCACCAGCCGACTGAGCCGTTTCGCATCAGTGTGGATATCCGCCGCGAATTCCTGGACTTCATGCGTGGTGACCCGGTTATCACGCAGAATCTCGCTAAACCCCAAGATGCCGGTCAAAGGAGTACGGAATTCATGGCTGACGATTGCAATAAAGTCGCTCTTGGCTCGATTGACCGCGGCTAATCGCTCGTTTGCCGCTTGCTGTGCCTCGAGGGTCGAGCGGATCAGCGCCTGTGCATGCATACGTTCGGATATGTCGATGAAGCTCAACACCATCTCCGTCGCCGTATCATGATGTTTATGGATCGGTACCGCATCAATCTGCAGCCAACGTTGTGCGGCATCGGACCGTGTAATGCGCAGTACGACAGAGCGTACCGGCCGATCCGTTGCCCCTGCCCGCGACGTTAGGCCCTCCTCCAGGCTCATGGGGGAGCCGGCGGCATCGATCGCTTCCCTAAAGCAGTGTTCCACCGGCCTTCCCACCATGTCCGTTACCGTCAATCCCAGAATCTCTTCCGACGAGAGATTGGCGTCGACAATCGCGCCGTTATCGCCCAGGATGAGCACGCCGCAGGCCATGGCCATGTATGCGGCCCGTACTCTCTGATCCGAGATATGTACCTCGTGGCGCAACGCGGCGGCGGCCAGCGCATCGACGATGAGCCTGCCACCCAAGCGCAGCAGCGCGAGTTCACCGTCCTGGGCCGCACGGGCGCGCGGATGCAGCGTGAACAGCACGCCGTACGGTGCATGGTCCGATCGGTGCAGCGGCACGCAGGAGTACGCGCCAATCGGCTGCCCGGAGCCGGCGGCCGACTTAGCAGGCAGCGATTCGCCTTGCGTGTCCCCGACCACAACCGCGTGCATCGCGCTATTCCGCACCATCAGGTGGAATAAGGCGCGTGACAAGTCGGACACGCCGAGTTGCAGCGCCGTTTCCCCTCGCGCATTTACCTGTTCGACAAAGAGCGCCGAACCTTCCACCCGTGCCAGGCCGGTGAGGTCGGCATCCAGGAACTCGCCGATAAGCAGGAGGATATTCCCGATCAGATCGCCGGGCGACTGATGGTCCTCGCGTGCCACCGTAGCGAGCAAATCCAGCCCGGCTGTGACCCGTTCGGCGTGTACGAGAGCGGGGCCGTCCGCCCGAACCGGGTTCATCGCACGATCCGGGCATTCGCGTAACGGTCGACGAGCCGACCGCCCCGCGTAAATACATGGCGCAGCATACTCACTGGATACTCAATTATCCAGTAGCTGGTTGCCCCGACCCCGATCGAAAGCGTAACCAGCACCAATGTGGCGATCGGGAAACCGCTGAGCGTTTCGAAGGTGACCAGCCGCTGGTCCGCCAGCCAGATCATGATGGGCTCATGCCAGAGATACACGCTGTACGAGACCAACCCGAGAAATCGCAGTGGGGCCCGGCTCAAGAGGCGCTCCCACCACGTGGCGCGCGGCGCCAACACCGTCGATGCCAGGATCAGCACGAATCCGAGCCCCGAGAGGCTGTGAAAATACAGATTGACCCAGGCAACGTGCTCACGCAGCAAGAAATCCGCCGCCAGGATTGCCAACCCGATAATACGCAGCAGCGTAGGGACCATGCCCCCGAACAGTGCTTTCTTGCCGACTGCCGTCACGACGAGGGCAAGACCGGCGCCGAGGGCAAACGTGTCCATCTTCGCGATGGGTCCGTAGTAAATTGGGTAGTTATTCTCGGCGACATGCCCCAGCTTGAACGCCCACCATTTATAGGCCAGGCTCGCTACGGCGCACAGCAGTACTCCCATACCCAACAACGCCAGGCGAGTGTTCACCGAACGCAGCCGCCCGCAGGCCCGAAAAGCCAATGGCGCGAAGCCGGCGATCGCCAGATAAAACTGTGCCTCGACGGCCAGGGACCACGCGGGGCCAATCGTCCAGAAGATGTGCGTCCGATTAAACACCTGGGTAAAGCTGAGATGTAGCAGAAGGTCTTGCCACTGGCCGGGGCCGCCGGTATAGCGGAGCGTCCAGACAATCAGGATAGCCGCGTAATAGAGCGGCACAATGCGAATCGCTCGCCTGATCAGGAATCCACGTGCCGACTGCTCACGATCCTGACGTACCGCCGCTCGGGCAAACGGTAGGGTAATGAGAAACCCCGACAGGACGAAGAACCAGGCCACTGTCGCATCAAGATTTTGGAACACTACGTTGACCGGCGTACCGGCGTACACATAGGTAGATACGGCACGCGAGTGCTGGTAGGCGTGAAAGACCACGATCAGCAGCGCGGCCAGACCTCGGTAGGCCTCCAATTCGTCGTAACGGCTTGATTCGCTTGCCGTGGCGGACATCGGCGCTGCCGCTCCCATCAGCTCACCGCCTCCGCCGGTTCGGCACAGGTAGGCGCCGCGGCGGCGGTGCGCGGCGTGATGCTCCATTTCCGATCGCCCATGAGTTCCTTCACCTGGGCAACCATGGTCACGAGGTTCTTGAGCGGTGTAAAGAAGAGCGACGAGACGAGGAGATAGAAGAGGAACCACCGCTTATGCTTGCGAATCTCCGGCGCGGCCAGGAGATAGGCGAACATGGTCTGGCCGGGGCCGGTGCTCAGGGTGAAGAGCGTGGTCAGGACGAGGATTGGCACCAACCAATCCAATCGAGTGAAACTTGCCCTCTGCCATATCCACAAGGCTAGGATCGGGAACATCTGGAAGGAGAGAAATGGATAGGCTTCGCGCCAGACAAGAAGATGGAAGATGCCTGCCTTCTGCCTGAGGGTCAGCTTCGGCGACCAAAGGGCAAGCAGTGCGTGCTTGACCGACACCTGGAACCACCCCTGTGCCCAGCGCATGCGCTGGTTCCAGAGCGCCTTTACGGTTACGGGGCCCAGTTCTCGGGAAACCAGCAGTGGATCGCACTTAATCTTGTAGCCGGCCTGCAGCACGCGCATCGAGGAGTCGATATCCTCGGTCAGCATGAAGCCGTGCATTCTGGTTTGCCGCAACAACTCCGTCTTCCAGTAGCCGTTCGCGCCGCCGAAAATCGCGAAATCATGCAGTCGGGCGCGACCGGGATGGCTGACCGCGTAAATCGCCTCGAACTCGACGGCGACCATGCGTGAAACCCAGGTCTGATCGCCGTTGCGCACCAGACAGTGCCCTTGTACGATGTCGTAACCAGTCGAAAGCCAGCGCCATGCCCGACTGAAGCAATCCGGCATGGGATGATGATCCGCATCGAAAATACCCACGTACGGACATTTCACCATGGCGAGCGCCGCGTTCACGTTTTGCGCTTTCGACGTGCTGCCTTCGACGCGCAACGGCACAAACCAGGGATGGGCCGCGGCGATTTCACGCAAGGTTGTCTCAACAGGCAGGTCACGCGGCGTGTTGTAGGCCAGAATGACCTGAAAAGATCCTGGATATTCTATACGCAGGAAGGCTTCGATCGTCTCCACTATGGTGGCGGCCTCGTTCGGCAGATACGCCGCAATGATCGCGGCCGCCGGCTCATAGGGCACGCTGCGCCGCAACATGCTGCGGCCGGCCGGCGCATCCTGTTCGATGGTCGGCTCCTCAAGCCGCAAGGCCATAAAGCCTTCCACCCAGATCAGATAGGCAGTCAGCACCAGTGTGAAGACGACCACCGCGTACATGTAGTGGGTGATATCCGCCCCAAGCGCCGCGAGGAGCGCATAGATCACGAACGGCATCACGAAGGCATAGCCCAACACGATGGCTATCTGCAACGGCGTGTCCAACCACCTGTGCAAGCGTTCACGGCGCGTGGTCCGCGGCACTGCGCGGTGCGGCCCTGCCGGCGGCGCCGCATCATCGCGGACCGCACGCAGATCCAGACGTGCCGCCGACTGGTCGAGCCCACGCAGCGCCTTATCGCGCAACGCTTGCGGTGAGAGATCCGGCTTGAACGAGGTGTAGCCAATGGTAGGGGTGAGTCGAAGCCGTTCACCGCCTACCATGAAGGTCGCCTTCGCGATCTGTTGCGCCAGCGCGTCCAGCCGACGCTGTGCCATATCCGGACCTGTCTCGGGAAGGAGAATGATGAATCGACCTTTCCTGTCGCGTCCAACGATATCCAGTGGACGGTTGTCTGCCTGCACAAGCTCAGTCACTTGCTTTGCCAGGGCTGCCTCCGATCGTGAACCGAGGCTGTCGCGCAAAGTTGGAAGCTCGTGGAGGAACAGGTATGCCAGGCAACCGGTCATACCGCTCCGCGCCGATCGCTCGCTCTCACGTTTGAGTTCTTCGCGGAAATGTCGCTCGGACAGCAAACCCGTTTGCCGATCGAGGATGAGTTGGTCGCTCGGTACTGGTGGTCGCTCGATCTTTGCCTTGACCCTTGCCAACAACTCGACTGCCTCGAACGGCTTTGGGAGATAGTCATCCGCGCCCAGATTGAAGCCTTCGACCACGTCGGTTGTTGCACTTTTCGCGGTCAAAAGAATGACTGGGATCGCCCGCGTGGCCGGATCCGTGCGCAATTCGCGCAGAAGGGTGAAGCCGTCCATCTCCGGCATCATGACATCGGAGACGACTAAATCGGGGGTCGCCTCGGCAATGCGTCGTAGGGCGGCCCGGCCATCAGCGGCGACCGTAACGTCATAGCCGGCACGGCGAAGGACCATTGAGAGGAGCTTGCGTACTCGCTCCTCGTCCTCGACGACAAGAATGCTATCCTTTGCTCTGGCGTCGCTCTCAGTCTCCCGTGCCTGTTTACTCATCACCAACGGCAGCCCTTGCTTCAGTACGTGCTTGAACAGGTCACGGACAAGACCGACCACCGTTGTATCGGCATAAAAGGGAGTGGCTCTATGCCTCGGTGCGCGAACCACCGACCGGCAACGACCATTTATATCGTATGTCTACTATTAATGCACGCCGGCACGTAGGACAATAGCCTATGTGTCTCACATGAACTCTCCCGATCGGGCCATGATGTCCCACGCGAGCCGCGTGGAGGCGAGTTCCGCCCTGGGGAAGACGGCGACCATCACGTCCTCGCTGATTGGCTCGATATGTTGCATAGTCCCGCAGGAGGAAGCCCGCGCTTCGTGCCTTTGCCGTAGGGTAGGTCGATGCCCGCACGGGCGCGGCTGCATAGGGGGGGGATCACAAGCCGAGCATGGCGGGTGGTGACAATCTCTCCCGCACAAGGCGGTGGGCAGCAGCAGGCCGTCTTCAAGCTCTATGGCGGTGAGAGAGCGGTCCCCTAGCCGTCCGGCCGGCTGCCTCATGAGGAGAACGGCCAGACGGCCGGTCCTCTTTCCGGATTAGTAGCTGATGTTGCCGGTCTCGCTGTAGTTGGAGTTCCCGGACCCGTCGTCACCGCCGGTGATGGTTCCTCCGCCTGTTGCGGTCGCGAAACGCCCGGTCCCGCCGGTATCAGTGAAGGAGCCGGTGAAGCTGTGCGGGGCGGTCAGGCTGGTTGCGCCGACTTCACACACGGTGCCGGTCTCGGATTGGGTGAGCGTGTCGCCGTTGGCCGCGGTGAGCGTGCCGGTGCCGTCCGCCGGCGCGCAGTATCCGCCGGCACCGTTGGAAGTGGCCGATCCCCAATGCACGGTCAGCGTGGACCCGTACCGCCCCATGCCCAGATGCGAGCTCGTCGCCGTGCCGGCCGACTGCACTGTGCAGTCAAAGGGCGCGACGTTCTGGCATCCAGGGGCAATGAGACTGGACTCGGTTCCAGAGCCGGCAGACGTAAAGGCGCGGTTGCCGGCGCTCGGCTCGAAGTTGTACGTGGTCGTCGCGGCGGCGGTACCGATAGTGAAGGCGTCCGCCGCACCGGTCATCGCGGACCAGCCGCTGCCCACGTTGACGCCGACACCGTACTTGATGACGGCGTTCGGATAATCAGAAAGAAGGTCTGCCCAGGTGATGGGCGTTGCCTGGCTCCCTTCGCCGCCGTTGACGGCTGAATCAGTGTGGCTCAGCCAGATCTTGCCGGCGAGTACGTTCCAGGTCTGCCATGTGTACGGAGCAAGCGGCTGCTGATCGGGATTGATATACGGCTCGAAGTTCAGCGTCGAGTAGTTGAGGCTACCGCTGGGCTCAGGGTTTATCTCAAGCTGCAGGGCCGGCGCGGTCGTTGCGTTGTTGGTGTAGGTCGAGTACGACAGGGCGGTGATCGCGGAGAGCGCCGTGCCCATGTGATCGTAATTGTAGACGCTCCAGTGGTCGGCGGCGCCGGTCACGGTCAGTTGGAGGCTGCCCTGCCCGGATGGCGGGGTTCCCGGCCCGAACACCATGCCGGCCCCTCCACCACCACCGCTCTGGTTGATCACCGCGAACTGTCCTGGGGATGGGGTTCCGGTGACCAGGTCCGTCGAGGTGATTACCACCGTGGTCGCGCCGGCGCCGACGGCTGCCGCGGCCGGGAACGCCAGTGCCGTCAACATCAGCGCCGCCGCGCCGACCGCCAAGAGTTTTCTCATGTTTCTCCCTACTTTCCTCGTTTTCCGCTCATAGCTCTTCCACCCTGATCAGGGCCCGGCGGCCCACGGCTCAGGTGCGTCCAGCCGGTCGCGCGGCCTCCCCAGGATCAGGTGGCACCATAGATGCGATATTTCAGGCCCGCCGCAAGGAATTACCGATATAGGCGTAACTGCCGATCGCCGTGGCCGCGCCATCTCAGTGCCATGACTGAAGACCTGGGCGGAGGTGAAGGCATCCGGCGATCAGGGGGCCGACCACAATCGGGCGGGAACGCTCCTCGGCTCGCTCAGCGGGAAGCGTGGCCTGGGAGACCATGGTGCCCGCTCCTGGCGATGCCTGTTCACGCGCCTGGGCGGCATGCCGGCGGCGTTCCCCGCGGTCCGTTGTTGCTTGCGCTTCAGCCTCGATTGACCTACCTACTTCAATATGCATTACAAGCTCTTAGCCCATATATAGAGGAACGCTGCAGGGTAATCAAGGTCCAATTGGCCCCCGTATTGCCCCGAGGCCCAATGGCTATTTCTGCGGCAAGCCGAGTGAAGCAGTGCGCCGCCTCATTGCCGGGCCTGGCGCGTATATCTGCAACGATTCGGGCCGCGAGCCGCATAATCCACCGCATGCCTCACGCGATGATCGGTATGGGCCTTGCGAGCTCAAGCCGGCCCTCGTGAACCTGCGCGTATCCGGATTACTCCCCCCTGACCTTGCCGCGCTCCTGCTACACTCGGCAGAGCGCGTGCAGGACGCGTCCGATCCGCGGGAAGGGCCGCGCCCCCTGCCTCTGGTAGCTCGGCATGCTGACCACCTCTTTCGCCCGTGATGCGGATGACGGGCACCTACGGAAGGAGGTCGTCATGTCCACTACAGTACCAGGCCCCCAGGATTTGCCCGACCGGCCCAGCCTCGAGCAGCAGCGTAAGCGCGCCCGCGAGTTGCTGCGCGCGGCCCGGATCGGAGACCCCATAGCACTGGACCGCTTTCGCCGGTACCAGCCAC
>JAICHN010000215.1 GCA_025924845.1 Chloroflexota bacterium
CCATGCACAGAAGATCGGCCGGCCCGCCCACCCGCCAGGTGGTGTGTGGCGCCAACGGAGCATCGGCGCGGAGAGCGTCCAGCCCGGGCATGCCGGTCAGGCGCTCGATTAGGGCGGCGGACACCGATGGCCTCCATCTACCCATGCCTATCCCCTCCCAACTCGTCCAGTAGGCGTGGCCCTAGCTCGGTGATCGAGCCGGCGCCCAGAGTGAGCACGATGTCGCCGGGACGGAGGCGCGGGGCGAGCGCGCCGGGAATGGCCGCCAGATCGGGGAGGTAGGTGGCGGGCGGCGCGGCGGCGCGGGCGCCGATGGCCTCCACGAGAAGCGCGGCATCCATGCCCAGAGTGTCGGTTTCGCGCGCGGCATAGATCGCCGTGACGATCAGTTCATCGGCGGTGTCGAAGGCGCCGACGAACTGGTCGAAGAGGAGCGCGGTGCGGCTGTAGGTGTGGGGCTGAAAGACGGCGATCAGCCGCCGCTTGGCATAGCGGGCGCGCGCCGCGTCCAGGGTGGCGCGCACCTCGGTGGGATGGTGGGCGTAATCATCGATCACCAGCACGCCGCCGGCCTCACCCACTGGTTGGAAGCGCCGTCCGGTCCCCCGAAAGCGGCGCAGCGCCTCGGCCGCCGTCTCGGGCGGTACCCCGGCCTGGTTGGCGGCGGCGATTGCCTGCACGGCGTTGCCGACGTTATGCAGTCCACTGAGGGACAGGGTTATCGGGCATGAATCTCCTCCTGGGTAGTGGAGGGTGAAGCGGCTGCCCTGGGCATCCTGGACGAGGTCGGCGGCGCGCCAGGCGTTGTCGAGGGGCCGGAGGCGTTCGAGGACCGGCTCCGTCCGCGATCCCGTAACATCTTGAGATAACACCAGGCAATCAACCATTTCCCGCCCCGGGTCGGCGGCGAGGGCGCGCAGGAAGGGATCGGCCAGGTTGCGGACCAGGGCGCCGCCGGGCCGGATCAGGGCGATGAATTGGCGGAATGCCTCGTGCATCGCTTCGAGCGTACCGTAGTATTCGAGGTGATCGGGCTCAACGTTGGTGATCAGCGCCGTTTCGGGCCGCAGCTGGAGGAAGCTACGGTCGTATTCATCGGCCTCCACCACGGCCCACTCGCCCTGATCGGCGGCGGCGCTCGCCTCTAGATCCAGCACCTCGCCGCCCACCACGAAGGTGGGATGCAACCCGGCGCGGGTGAGGATGACGGCCAGCATGGCGCTGGTGGTCGTCTTGCCGTGCGTGCCCGCCACGGCGATCACCCGTCGATCGCCGAGCAGCAAGCCCAGGGCTTCGGCCCGTTTGACCACGGGGATGCGGGCGGCGCGGGCCGCGGCAAGCTCGGGATTGTGGTCGCGTATGGCGGCGGAGATGATCACCAACTCGGTCCCCTTGATCTGGGCCGGGTCGTGCCCTTGAAGGAACGTCATTCCTCCGCCGATCAGGCGCTCTACCTGAGTGGACGTCTGCCGGTCGGAGCCGCTCAACGCGCAGCCGCGGACGAGGAGCAGCGCGGCGAGGGCGTTCATGCCGGCGCCGGCCACGCCAATCAGGTGGACACGCCCACCTGGGCGTAGAGCGCGTTCGATCCGCTCGTTCAGTGGTTTAGGGTGTTCAGTCACAGGGCGCCTAGGTGAGATGCCTTCATGGCTAATAACTTCGCCGGGTGGGGCCTCCGGCCGCGGCCGGTTGGTAGGGATGGGGGCGGCTGCGGCCGGTTGTCGCCTGATTGCAGGATAGGTGCGGCGCTATCGCATTGCCATGGGAGGATTCGCTCCAGAGCGGTACCTTGCCCATCCGGCCGCAGCCGTTTCGTTCCTACCAGGGGACCGCAGTCCCCGGGTTCCGTCCCTTTCACAGCCTCCCCACCCCCGCCACGCGACGCACCACGCCGGCGATCGCCGCCGCCGCGTCGGGCTTGGCCAGGGCGCGCATGGCCTCGGCCATCCTGGCGCGCTTCGGATGATCGCGCAGGAGGGCGAGGGCGCCCGCGCGGAGAAGATCGGCGGTCAGATCGCCGTTGGCGATGGTCGTCGCCGCGCCCTGCTCCTCCAGGTACCGGGCGTTGACGGCCTGGCCGGCGAATGGGCCGGGCACCATGATGGCGGGGATACCGGCCAGGGGCAGCTCGGCGAGCGGCGCGGCGCCCGCCCTGCAGATCGCCAGGTCGGCCGCCGCGAGGACGTCGGCCATCTCGGCGGCGGGCAGGTAGTCGAAGAGGCGGTAGCGCCCGCGCAACGCGGCGGGAAGGGCGGCGTAGCGCGCTTCCAGGTCGGCCAGGTCGGCCTGGCCGCATACGTGGAGCACCTGGGTGGCCAGCAGGAGATCGGGCAGCGTGCCCGCCAGGGCTTCGTTGATGCTATGCGAGCCCTGGCTGCCGCCGAAGACGGTCAGCACGGGCAGGGTGGGATCGAGGGCAAGGCCGGCGCGGGCGCGCTCCCGATCCATGTGCAGGAACGGCTCACGCACCGGATAGCCGGTGAGGGTGGTTCGCTCGGCGGGCAGACGATCGAGGGCGGGCGGAAAGGACGCGGTAACGGCCGCGGCAACGCGGGCGGCGGCCATGTTGACCCAGCCCTGGTCAATCTCCACGGTGAGCACCACAAGGGGGATGCGGGCAGCCAGGCAGGCTGCCGCCACCGGCGCGCTGACATAGCCGCCGGAGATCAGGGCTACGTTGGGGCGGAAGGCGCGGATCAGCTTCAGGGCATGGGCCGTGCCGGCGGCAAGGCGGGCCGCGTTGGGCACGGCGCGCAGCCCCATCCCCCGGAGACCGGCGGCGGGGATCTCCGCGAATGGGAGACCGGCTTCCTCTACCAAGCGGCGGTCCAGCGGTTGAGGGCCGCCGATGTAGAGGAAACGCGGCGGCTCAGGTTCGGCGTCGTTCTCGCCAGGTAGTCCCTGGCCGGCGGTCAGGCTCCGGGCGACGGCCAGGCATGGGTAGATGTGGCCTCCGGTTCCGCCACCAGAGATAAGTACCCGTAAGGTCACTGCGTTCCTCCGGCACCGGCTCGAGATGCCGGGACACATTCAACAGGATGCCCACGGCCAGTAAGTTTACCACTAATGAACTACCGCCAAAGCTGATGAACGGCAGCGGTACCCCGGTGAAGGGGATGATATTGGTTACCGAGAGCATATTCAACAGGGCCTGGAAGACCAGATACGAGGTGATCCCCGCCGCCAGCAATTTGCCGAAGAGATCCTGGGCCAGGATGCTGATCCGGATCCCGCGGTAGGCGAAGTAGGCGAAGATCGCGATCAGCACCAGGGCCCCGATCAGCCCGGTCTCTTCGCCGATCGTCGCGAAGATGGTATCGGTTTGGGGGGCGGGAATGGAATCCTTGAGCTGCCCGTTGCCCAGGCCGACTCCGGTCAGCCCGCCGTTCCAGAAGGCCAGCAGCGCTCGGGAGATCTGGTAACCGCCCGCTTGCTGATTGGCGAACGGCTGATGCCAGATGTCGATCCGTTGCTGCCAGTAGCCGCCTTTATGGGCGACGAAGTAGGCGACGGGAATGAAGAGGGCGGCCAGGGCCAGCAAGTGGCGGAGCCGCGCCCCCGAGACGAAGAACATGCCGAGGATGGCGGCGCTGACCACTGTTGCCGTGCCCAGGTCCGGCTGCTGGAAAATCAGCAGGGTGACAAAACCCAGCATGATCGCGAAGGGCAGTAAGCCCTTGACCGAATGGCGGATATCGTCTTCCTTGCTGGAGAGCCAGTGCGCCGCGTAGATCGTGAGGGCCAGCTTCCCGATCTCGCTTGGCTGGATGCTGATCCCGTGAAACTGTACCCAGCGGGCAGCGCCATTGGCGGAGTGGCCAAACTGCGGCACGTGGATCAGCAGCAGCAAGCCGGTGGTGATTGCCATGCCCAGCATGGTGTATTTGCGCAGTTGCCGGAAATCAAACAGGGTCCCCACGACCAGGGCGATCGTGCCCAGGCCCAACCAGCTAATCTGCCGAGTCAGATAGTAGTTCACGTTCCCCTGGGTACTGGGATCGCCGATGCCGGCATAGCTCTGGTACATGCTGGCGCTGTAAATGAATACGGTGCCGATCACCAACAAGCACACCACGGTGGAGAGGAGATACATATCAACCCGGGGCAGAGCAAGCGCCGCCGGAGCGGCTATCGACTCTCCGACCGGTCGCGTGGCGGGCACGGGCGCCGTCTCGCCGCCCCCTTCGACGCCCACTCGCGTGGCCATCACCGCCTCGGTTGAGCCGCGGAGAAGGCCGGCGCGGGGCGGGCGCAAGGGAAGGACGCGGCGGGTGCGGGTAGGAGCCAGTAGGCCGCGTACCATGGGCAGGCCGGTGCGAGGGGCGCGCGGCGTTGGGGCGGTGTTGCGTGCCGCGTCGGCGCTGGATCGCGTCGCCTGGACCGCGCTGCCGCCCACGCTGTTCCGCCGCGCCGCCACGGGCATGGGCGGGCGGCGCGTGACCATGCTGCCGCTCCGTTTATTGGTCGCCATGAAGGCCCTCGACCAGTCGGCGGAAGCATCGACCGCGTTCCTCGAAGTCGCGGAATTGATCGTAGCTGGCGCAACCGGGCGAGAGCAGTACCGCGTCTCCCGTTTGAGCCCGGGTCCATGCCGCCTGGACGGCCCGTTCCAGATCGCCGCAGCGAACCACGGCGTCCGCGGTCAGCAGCCCGGCGGGCGCCGCCTCAATCGCCTCGGCCAGCCGCGCCGCGATCAGATCCTCGGCCTCGCCCAGTACCAGTACGGCACGGCAGCGCCTTACCGCCTCACGGCAGAGATCCTCCCAGGGCAGCGCCTTGTCGTGCCCGCCCAGAATCAGTAGGGCGGGACCGGGAACCGCGGCCAGGGCGGCGCGGGCCCGGTCGGGTGACGTGGCAATGGAATCGTTGTAGTACGCCACCCCATTCAGGGTACGCACCAACTCCAGGCGGTGCGGCACGCCGGTAAAGGCGCGGATAGCCTCGCGCATGGCCCGAATCGGGACGCCGGCCGCGTCCGCGGCGGCGCAGGCCGCCAGCACGTTGGCCACGTTGTGGGCGCCCGGCACGCGCAGATCCCGGCGCGCGCATACCGGTTCGCTGCGTCCGGCGCGGCGGATCGCCGGCATATCTCCCTCCAGAGCCGCGCCGTCCGGGGGCGCGGAAACCAGGCTAAAGTATACCACGCGTCCGCCGGCGGTCTGGGCAAAAAGGGGAGCGTAGGGATCCTCGGCATGAAGGACGGCACAATCATCGGCGCCTTGATACTGGACGATATGGAGCTTGGCGGCGGCGTATTCCTCCATAGTGTGATGGCGATCCAGGTGGTTCGGGGTGAGATTGGTGACCACGGCGATACGCGGACTCGCCTGAAGCCATTCCAGCTGGAAACTGCTCATTTCCAGGACCACCCAATCGGGCGGACCCATCATTTCCGTCTCGTTCAGCAACGGCCGGCCGATATTCCCGCCCACGAATGTGGTGAGGCCGGCGGCCTCCAGCATGGCGCCCAGCAGGGTGGTGGTGGTGGTTTTGCCGTTGCTTCCCGTAATGCCGATGATCGAAGCGGGGCAGACGGCGAAGAACAGATCGGTGAGTGCGGAGATGGTGATGCCGCGTGCCTGGGCGTCGCGCACCACGGGCGCGTCTTTGGGCACGGCGGGATTGAGGTAGACGCTATCGAAGCCGGTGAGATCGGGATGATCGTTGCCCGCGATCAGCGTTCCACCCAGGGCGACCAGCGTGTCGGCGGCGGCGCCCAGGCGCGCGACATCCCCGCCGTCGGCCACGGTAACCGCCGTACCACGCTCAGCCAGGTAGCGGGCCAGGGCTAATCCTTCGCGCCCCAAGCCTACGATCAGCGCCCTGGTCACTCTGCTCGCCTTTCACCAATGGAGGCGCGCGACCGGCGCCGCGATCCTCTCGGTAGTGTAGCGTAGGGGAGTATACTGATGTTGTAAGCGTTCCCGTGGAGGGGGAAGTAGTGACTACATCGACAATCACAATCCAACTTCCTCGTGATCTAACCACCCAATATGATGTCTTGGCCCGGGCCACCGGACGCAGCCGCGAAACGCTGATTGGCGAGGCGCTGCATGAATATCTTGCGCGTGAGATGGAAGATGTGGCGCGGATCAGGCAAGCCGTCACTCAAGCGGATAATGACGAATTTGCTGCCGACGCGGAGATGGAAGCGCTTTTTACCGAATTTGGCGGTACTCCTGATGAGCGCGCCGCTCTCCGGGCAGAGATGGACGAATCGCTTCGCACGGCCTATGGCCTGCCTGCGTGCGAGTAAGATATCTACAGCCGGCAAGAGCGGCCATTCGTCATATCCTCGCTGCCGTGTACGCGGAAGATCCGGAAGCAGCTGCTCGGCTCGCCGTTCGTCTTGAAGATGCAGGTGCTCGGCTCGGCCGGTTTCCAAGGCTTGGACGCGCGGGCAAAGTACCTGATACTTACGAGCTTGTGGTGGCACATACATCCTATATCATTAGCTATCGCCTCCGCGGCGAGTATGTGGAAATATTGGATGTGCGGCACAGTGCCCGTAATGCGTAAGCCTTTGCGGAGCCCACACCTGTAACACGACCTTCCCAGTATTCGCGTTGCGTTCAATCCGCGGCGCGCCTCCGCCGCTTCCTCCCGCCGATACACGCGGTCGATCATTGGGACGAGTCGACCATCTACGTATCGTGATGCTCGTCGATGATGGAGGGGTCGGCACGGCAAGCGCCGCCGAAACCCTTACGGCGGCGCTGAAGATGGCCGGACAACTTCTACGTCACGGGGCGCTATGCCGGCGATAGAGCGGAATGATCACGCGGTGATCGGTTGATCCAGCTTGTAGCCGGAGGTCACCAGGTCGATCAACTCATTCACCGTGGTGTCCTTGGTCGGCTTATCGTAGGTGATGGTGCCGCCGCTCAGAAAATTGATCCGATCGGAGATCTCGAAGATCTGGGCGTAGTTGTGAGCGATGATGATAATCGAGACATCACCGCGCCGTTTGAGTTCTTGGACCAGATTGAGCACGTGGCGGCCCTCGCGCACCCCCAGGGCAGCTAACGGCTCGTCCATGATCAGCAATGTGGGATTGGAATAGATGGAACGTGCCACCGCGATGGACTGGCGTTGCCCACCGGAAAGCATCGCCACCGTGCTGTCCACGCTGGGAATACGGATGCCCAGGGTCTCCAGGTAGGACTGGGTCTGCCGGCGCATGTGCTGGTTGTCCAGCAGCGGCAGGCCCAGCACCCGTTTGCGCACCTCGCGTCCCAGGAACATATTGTGGTAAACGGTCAGGTCGTTGACCAGGGCCAGATCCTGGTAGACGGTCTGAATGCCCAGGGCGCGCGCCTCGATCGGGGAGTTGAGATTCAAGGGTTTGCCCTGAAAGGAGAGCGTGCCGCTATCGGGCTTGTGAAAGCCGCAGATTGTCTTGATCAGGGTGGACTTGCCGGCGCCGTTATCGCCGACCAGGCCCAGCACTTCACCCCGCCGCAGATACAGGCTCACGTCAACCAGGGCGGTGACGGCGCCGAAGCGCTTGCTGATATGCTCGGCCTGTAGAATGATCGGAGCCGTCTCGATCATCACTGTCTCCTACGCAGACGGATGGCGTTCACCCGCACGTTGAGGATCATCGCCCCGACGATCGCCGCGCCAAGGTACATATCGGACTGTGTGGCCTGGGCGCCAAGCAGCACCAAGCCATTATTCAATGAGGCTACCACGAAGGCCCCGATCAGCGCCCCGACTGCCGTGCCGGAGCCGCCAAAGAGCGACGTGCCGCCGATCACGGCCGCCGCGATCGCCTGCAAGGTCAATAAGGGTCCGCCGGCGATCGGATCGGCTGATCCATACTGCACGGCGTTGATGATTCCCGCCAATGCCGCTAAACCGCCGGCGAGCATAAAGTTGGCGATCTTGATCTGATCCGTACGCACCCCGATCTCGCGCGCCCCGAGCAGGTTGCTGCCCGTGGAGACGGTATGCAGTCCAAAGCGCGTTTTCAGCAAAACCAGCGTCAGCACCAGTACGGCCGCCAGCGCCCAGAGGAAAGGCGTGTATCCCGTAATTGCCACCCATGACCAGAACGAATCGAGCGGACCATACAGGTTCTCACCGAAAATCCGGTTAAAGGGTTCCTGCACCGGTGTCTGAATGGGCTGGCTGTTGGCGATCGTAATTGCGATGCCGCCGAGCAGGAAGAGCGTGCCCAGAGTGGTGATCAGCGATGGGACACGCAACTTCACCGTAATCACCCCGTTGATGAAACCGATAGCGATCCCGATCAGGATGCCAATCAGCCCAGTGATGAACAGAGATATTCCCCAGTCATTGGTCATCGTGATCATTAGGTAGGGGATCAGGGCGAAGGTGCTGCCGACGGAGAGGTCGATTTCGCCCGTGATCATTACGAACACTTCCGCCGCGGCGATCAATCCGATCCGGCCCGTGTCGCGCAATACTACGCTCATCTCGGCGCTACTGAGAAAGGTAGTATTGCGGAACTGGAAATAGGCGGCGAGGAGAATAGCAACGACCGCGATGCTGGCCTCACGATAACGGGACAGAAAGATCAGCAGGCTCTCGAGCATGCCCCTGGCGGATCCCACGGGCGCTCCCCGCTTGCCCTCCGATGTGCTTGCTTGGGCCATCTTCACTTCTTCTCTACTCGGCCATTGGAATCAGCGATCCAGTGGTGCTCTCGCTTCAGGCAATCCCCAAAGATCCCCAATCTCCCTGGA
>JAICHN010000216.1 GCA_025924845.1 Chloroflexota bacterium
AATCCGACTCGATAAGCTTGAGCGCTCATGCGTTTGCGGTGTCCTTATATAAGCTCGGGCGCGTTGCTCAGTACGCGGCCAATAATCTCAATCCCGCTCAGCGCTTGCTCGCGGGTAATAACCAGGGGCGGGTTGATGCGAAGGGCGGACGCGCTCGGCATGACCAGAAGTCCCTCGGCCAGAAGCGCCGTGAAGATGCGGCGCATATCCTCGCGGACCAGGGGAGTGCGGGTGGTTCGATCGCGGACCAATTCTACACCTAACAGGAGGCCGCGTCCACGCACCTCACCGACCAGCGGGTTGTCGCTCGTGACCCGGCGCAGTTCGTTCAGCATGTACGCGCCAAGTTCCGCGGCGTGGCGGTCGAGCCGCTCTTCTTCCAGTACGGTAAGGGTGGCAAGGGCGGCGGCACAGGCCAGGGCGTTTCCGCCGTAGCTGGAGCTGTTGCCGCTCGGCTTCGCCCACGGCTCGGAGCGCGCCACCGCTTCGCGAGCCGCGATGCCGCTGATCGGGAAACCGTTGCCGAAACCTTTCCCCATGATTAGAATGTCGGGCTCGACGCCGTCCTCATGCTGGAAGCCGAAGAAGCGGCCGGTGCGGCAAAATCCGGTAATCATCTCATCCACGATCAAAAGGGCCTTCAGATCCCGTGCCGCCTTCTGTACTTCGCGGAGGAAGCCGACCGGAGGCACGATGTTACCGCCGCGCCCCTGTACCGGCTCAACGATAATGGCCGCGATTTCGCGGTTGCTGCCGTGTTCGACCGACTCACGGAGGAAATTCGTACAGGCCCGCGAGCATACGCCGCCACAATTGAACGGGCAGCGAAATGGATTAGCGTAAGGAACGGCATGCGTGCCGGGCGAGGGAAGGCCATAGCCGAACTGTTCACCTTCGGAGAGCGGTCGAGTGCCCTCGGTTTTGCCATGGTAGCCGCCCCAGAATCCAACCACCGTGCTCTTACGGGTAGCGCAGCGGGCCAGGCGGAGTGCGGCCTCGACAGCCTCGGCGCCACCGCTATAAAGCTGGATGCGGGTCAGGTGAGTGGGCAATTGGCGGCGCATCGTTTCGAGGAGCTCGACTCGGGGCACCGACGTGAAGCTGCCGGCGGCGAGTTTGCCCGCCTGCTCCGCTATGGCGGCAGCATGCCTCGGATGACCGTGGCCGATGCTTGCCACGCCGATCCCCGCCATGAAATCGATCAGAGCGTTGCCGTCTACATCATAAAGGATGGCGCCTTCCCCATGTGAGAAGGAGACTCTGGCCCACTGTGTCACGCTCTGTAGGCCGGGAGCGATTATGGCGCGTTCTCTGTCCCACAGGGCAAGCGAACACGGGCCGGGCACGGAAGTTACCAGGCGCGGAAAGGACCCCTGCATTTTGATTCTACCCTGCTCTTTTTGCTACTCAACGTAACATGCGTCCTACGGTGGGTCAATCCACCCATCGGGCGGGAAACGTTGCCAATCTTCCCTGGCGGCAAAGGCAAGCCTGAGCGCGAGTAAAGCATGGGATCCGTGGGCGGACGAAGTCCAGGGGCATGCTACACTGGAGCCCTGTGATCGTTCATGGCGGGAGAGGTGGGTAAGCGTCTATACGGACCCACGTTCCTGCCTTCACAATAGCAAAAGGGAGTTCGCGAGTATGGTCAAGGTAGTGCTTACCCAGGATGTGGCAAGTCTCGGTAAGGCGGGAGAATTGAAGGAGGTGTCGCCGGGCTACATGCGAAACTTCTTGCTGCCGCGCAAAATGGCCGTGGCCGCCACCGCGTCGGAACTGAAAATGCTGGAGACGCGGCGCAACCAAATCGTGCGTAACCAGCAGAAGCTTCGTACTGAAGCCGAGCAGCTGAGCGGTCGGCTGGCCGAGGCGGCCCTGACCTTCCAGGTTCGGGTGGGTGAGCAGAATCGTCTGTTCGGCTCGATCACCAGTAAGGACATCGCCGACGAACTGGCGCGCACGGCCGGGATCACCATTGATCGACGCGATATTGAGCTGCCCGAGCCGCTGAAGACGCTCGGATCGTTCCAGGTGCCGGTGCGCCTTGGCCACGACGTGAAGGGTGCGATCAACGTGACGTTGCAGGAGGCGGGCACGGCGTGATAGCGGAGACTCGGGCCGGCGGCCTCGAAGACGATCTTCCGCGCAACCTCGAATCCGAGCAGGCAGTGTTGGGCAGTATTCTGCTCGACCGCGATGCGATTATCGAGGTAAGCGGCTTGCTCCGGCCCGACGATTTCGCCCATGACGCTCATGCGGCCATCTATAGAGTGATGGTCGACCTCTATGAGCAACGCAGGCCGGTCGACCTGGTCACGGTGGTGGAGGAGGTTGAGCGACGCGACCTCCTCCAACGCACCGGGGGTAGGGGCTATCTACTATCGCTGGTCGATGTCGTGCCAACGGCGCTGCATGTGGAGCACTATGCGCGGATCGTGGAGCGCAGCGCCATTCTCCGCCGGCTGATCTTCGCGGGGGGCCAGATTATGAGCCTGGGCCGGCGCGAGGGAATCGATGCCGACCAGGCGCTGGCCGAGGCCGAGGATACACTGCTCGGCGTTGCTCAGCGCCGGTCCACGGCCGGATTCGTGCCCATTACGGACATTCTCTCCAACATTCTTGAACGATTGGATTACGTTCACGCCAACCGAGGGGCGCTGGTCGGGGTGCCGACCGGGTATATCGACCTGGACAAGATCCTGGGCGGTCTGCAGCGCTCCGACCTGATCATTCTTGGGGCGCGGCCCGCCCACGGCAAGACAGGGCTCGCGCTGGGTGTGTGCCACAACGCCGCAATGCGCTACAAGCAACGCGTCGCGTTTTTCGCTTTGGAGATGTCAAAGGAGCAACTGGTCCAGCGCTTGCTCTGCATGCAAGGGCGGCTGGATAGCGGCCGGTTGCGGTCAGGCACGATTGACGACGATGAGTGGAATCGGTTGATCGAGGCGGCCACCGCGCTGTCGGAATGCAAGATTTTCATCGACGATTCGGCGGGCGTCAATCCAAGCGAAATGCGAAACCGGGCTCGCCGCTTGCAAGCCGAGCAGGGACTGGATCTGATCGTAGTCGATTACCTGCAACTCATGCAGGGCCGGTCGTCCGAGAACCGAGTCCAGGAAATCAGCGGAATCTCCCGCGCCCTTAAAGTACTGGCGCGTGAGTTGAATATCCCGGTCCTGGCGCTTTCGCAGGTGTCGCGCGGCGTGGACGCGCGGGCGTCGCACGTGCCGCTGCTGTCCGACCTTCGGGAGAGCGGATCCATAGAGCAGGATGCGGACATCGTACTGTTTCTCTGCCGCGAGGAGATGTACGATCCGGAGACCGAGAAGCGTCACATTGCCGATGTCTATATCGCGAAGCATCGAAATGGACCGACCGGACATCTATCTCTGTACTACGAGCAGCAACATACACGTTTTCGCGATCTTGAGCCGCAACGATAATGGCCGACGAGGAGGGGCGCGAGGGCGGCGCGGACGATGGCCCGGTCGGTACGACCCTACCGGATACCTTCTTCACGGTGCTGCTTCCCATCATAGAATCCATGCCGGAACTGAAGGTGACGCTGTATACGCGGCGGCTTTTGACCCGGCGCGGCGCTCGACGTGCCGTCTCGCTCGGCCAACTAGAGGCGGATCGCCTCTTGCTGCGCGCCCTGAAGCCTGTTCCGGGGCCCCGTCCGGCTGAAGAGACTTTACGCGAGGGCCTGGAATTCGCCGTGACCAGAGGTAGTCTGTTGCATCTCAAGCTGGGGGATTCCCCGGAGCCGCGACGGAGTTGGTATCTGCTGAATACGCCGGAAAACCAGGACTTGCTGCGGCAGTTGGGTCGCGGCGACATCGGCCCGAGCGAGGCGTTGGAGCAGGAGGTTGGCGACGTAGAGGTGGTGCGGGTCTACCGGCCGAACATTTTCACGCAGTACGAGCAAATGATCGGCGTTCTTACGCCCACGGTGGCGGATGGGTTGCGCGAGGCGGAAAAAGCGTATCCCGTGGAGTGGCTGACCGACGCGTTTGGACTGGCGGTAGAGTACAATAAGCGCAGTTGGGGCTACGTACAGGGCATACTCAAGCGGTGGGAAACCGAGGGAAGATCCATTGGAACCGATCGGGGACATTCTGAAGCGACTCTCGATTCAGAAAAATACACTTCCGGCAGGTACGGCCGTCTCGTCGAGTCGTGACGACGAACCGGCATGCCCACGTTGCGGCGGGGCCGGGTTCTTGCGGGTTGACGTCGCGGTGGACGATCCCCGATTTGGGGAGTTAATTCGCTGCGACTGCAAGGAGCGCGAGGTGGCCGAGCAGCGAACGCGCCGCCTCAGGGAGAAGAGCAACCTCGCTGCCCTGCTCGGAATGACCTTCAACTCCTTCATGGTGGACGTGCCCCAGCGCACCGCATATCAGCGCGCGCGCCAATTTGCCGAAACGCCGGACGGTTGGCTGGTGATCATGGGAGGCTATGGCACGGGCAAGACACATCTGGCGGCAGCGATCGGCAACTACCGCCTTGCCCTCGGCGAGCCCGCCCTCTTCATGGTGGTGCCCGATCTGCTGGATCACCTGCGCTCGGCCTACGCCCCGGGCAGCGAGATGGGCTACGACGAGTTGTTTGAGGCGGTGCGTCAAGCCCCCCTGCTCATCCTGGACGACCTTGGCACCCAGATCAGTACGCAGTGGGCACAGGAGAAGTTGTATCAGCTGTTCAATCACCGCTACACCTTCCGATTGCCGACGGTCTTCACCACCAACAGCTCGCTGGACGAGATTGGCGGCAGGCTCGCCTCGCGTATGTCGGACCCTCAAATAAGCTACTGTGTGACCATCGACGCCAACGACTTCCGGGGTGGCGCCGGCGGGCCGGGAAGCGAGCCGCCCACGGGCCGATCCTCGCGTAAACGTCAGGGGCGCCCCAACGTCGAGTACAGCGATCGGTTGTAGGTCCCGCCCGACCGCGTCCCCGCGAACTGATTGACATGACTTAGGCTGGGACACCATACTGAATGGTGCGGCGCGGCTGCCCATTGCCGCGAGGCCGTTAGCTTCTGCCGAGAGGATCATTCCCACACATGCGTCGGCGCGACATTCCGCGATGGTTTCGTACCGCACTGGTTTTCCTCGCCTCGCTCCAAGCGGCGCGGGCGGGGTCGGTGGAGGCGCAAAACCTGGGCAATCATCGGGTGGAACGGGCGACCGCCGCCTTGGCTCCGCGTGAGCCGCTTCCCTCGATCAGAGTGGCGGCGCCGGTCGTGTTGGCCCTGGCCCCCACAGTCGCCGTGGTTGAGGCGCCGCGCGCCGTGGCGCATGCCGCAAATGTAGCGGTGCCGCGCGCCGAGCCGGCGGCTTCGTCTCCCGCCAGCCACGACGCCATGGCCGCTGACGGGTGGCGACCGGCGGTGTATCGCGAGGAGATTTGGGTACCGCGCGGTTCAGGCGCTGCCCTCGCGCTGCCTCCGGCGCGTGGTCCCTACCAGGCGCGCGCGCCCTGTTTGGTGCCCAACGGCAACTGATCCGGCGGGACGGCCCCAACAGCGAGGGCCGCTCCCGCGCCGTGGTACGTGGGGTTGGGGCCAACGCGCTCCTTTCAGCGCTTTTAAGGATGCATATCGATGCGAAGACGAACCTTATATTCATTGATCGGGATCATCATCCTTTTCTTGGGAGCGTTGATCGTCGATCTGGCGGGAACGGCGGGCGACTTCAAGGTGTTCGGCCGTGGGGCCGCGATTCGCCAGGGTTTGGACTTGCAGGGTGGGCTGAGCGTACTGTTGACGGCGCGGAACTCGAAGGAAGTATCCGACGACAGTATGAACGCGGCTTTGGATGTCATTACCAAACGAGTCAATGCCTACGGCGTGTCCGAGCCGGTGGTGCAACGAGTCGGCAGCAACAGTATCGACGTTGAGGTGCCGGGCGTAAAGGACCCGAGCCAATTACGCGATACCCTGGGCAGCACCGGGCAGATGGTGATCTACGGTATGGGCACGTTACCCGTGTTGAGCGCCGGCGCGACTTTTCCTTACAGCAACACGACAAAGTTGTGCAATTCGGCGGGACAGCCGATGCCCTGCATCGTGGTGAAGGGGAACGAGCTGGATCCCAGCCAGATCGCGGTGAGCTTCGACAACGTCGGTCAGGCTCAGGTCAACTTCGGGGTCAAGGGTGACGCCGTGGGGCGGTTGAGTGACTACACAACGCTCAACGCCGGTAACAAAGCGACCATGGCCATCGTGCTGGACGGTAAGGTCGTGACGGACCCAACCACCCAATCGGCGATCACGTCCGGCTCCGGTGTAATTAACGGGATCGGCAGTGTTGACGAGGCAAACAGTATTTCTATTCAGTTGAAATACGGCGCCTTACCGATCGCGTTCGACATCGCGGCCAGCAACCAGGTGAGCGCCACATTGGGGCCAACCTACGTACGCGCCAGCATTATTGCCGGTGTGGTTGGACTGCTGGTCGTCATGATCTTCATGCTGTTTTATTACCGTCTGCCGGGCTTGCTCGCCGACCTGGCACTGATCGTCTATACCTGTGTGGTGTTCGCGGTATTCAAGTTGCTTCCCCCATCCGGCGTGACGCTCACACTGGCGGGCATCGCCGGTTTCATTCTCTCGATCGGCATGGCGGTGGATGCGAACGTGCTCATATTCGAGCGCTTGAAGGAAGAATTGCGGGCCGGGAAGACGCTTGGAGCGGCGATTGAAGCGGGGTTCGCGCGCGCCTGGACGAGTATTCGTGACTCCAATATCAGCACCATGATCACCTGCGGCGTACTGTACTGGTTCGGACAGAACTTCGCGGCCAGCGTGATTGTCGGCTTCGCCACTACGCTGTTTCTTGGCGTGGCCATCTCCATGTTCACGGCCATCGTGATTACCCGTACGTTCCTGCGCGTCATCGTACGCGGCAATGCCGCCTACAATCCTGCCTGGTTTGGGGCAGGGCTGGATGCAATCGCGCGCGACCGGAAATCACCCCGCCCATTGACTCAGGACTGATCAGAATGCAGACCGGCACACTGTCCGGCGGGAGAATGACGCATGGTTAATGTTATTAAACATCGATACTGGTATTTCCTGATTTCGCTGCTGGTGATCGTGCCCGGCACGATCTTCCTGATCGACGGGGGCTTGAAGGGCGGTATCGATTTCACGGGCGGCACCGAGCTTACCTTCCGGTTTCCCGGCCATGGTGCGAGCAGCGTCATCCAGAATCAACTCTCGGACGCGGCCACAAAGAGCGCGAAGCTGAGCGAAGCCGACGTCCTCTCGGCCACGCCGCTGGGCGGCAACGGCACGAAAGATGCCGATTACTTGCTCCGCATTCCCAATATCGGCAACAGTCCGCAGAAACTGGCGGCCATTCAAGATCCCCTATATCGGGCGTATGGCTGCGCGAATCTGGTGAAGACCAACCCGTCTGGGAGCTATATCGTGCCTCTGGCCAAGTGTCCTAACGTCATCCTGCAACAGGAGAACGACGTTGGACCAACGATCGGGGCGCAGATTCGCACCCGTGCCGAGCAGGCCGTGGTGGTCGCGTCCATCTTTATCCTGCTGTACATTTCCTATGCCTTCCGCAAGGTGGCGCATCCATTCCGCTACGGCACCTGCGCGATTATCGCTCTGCTGCATGATGTGCTGGTCGTGCTGGGCATCTTCGCCATCTTCGGGAAGCTGTTTGGGATCACCGTGGATTCCCTGTTCGTGACCGCCATCCTCACCGTGATCGGCTTCTCGGTTCACGATACGATCGTCATCTTCGATCGGATCCGCGAGAACATGAGCCGACGGGTGGGCGAGCCGTTCGAACTGGTGGTCAACAACGCGATCTTGCAGAGCATGGCGCGCTCCTTGAACACCTCGCTCACCGTGCTGATGACGCTTACCGCCTTGCTCCTGTTCGGCGGCGCGAGCATCCGAATTTTCGTGCTCACCCTGCTGGTGGGTATAACGAGCGGTACCTACAGCTCGATTTTCAATGCCAGCCCGTTGTTGGTGGTGTGGGAGAATGACGAGTTCGGGATCGGTCGCTTCTTCCGCCGCCTGAAGCGGCCCGCCCCCCAGAAGAGGCGGCCCGGCAGCGCGGGGGCGCGTTAGAGGACACAGACCGCTTAAAGCACCTGCGAGAGGAAGCCAAGTTGGAGACTCAGAAGGAGTCTCCAACCTGGCTTCCTCTATTGATTTGGGCGCCCTTCCACACGTTTCCGGCAGCTATTCCTACGGAGTTGCTGCTATACTCATGCTGCATCTCCTTTAATCTCGGATCCCGCGGAAGTAGGCGCTGCCACAGCTGGATGCGGGGAGGGCTATGAAGCAGGACGGTACGCTTGCGGTACGGCTCAAGCAGTATAGGGTGGCGGCGGGCCTGACTCAGGAACGCCTGGCCGAGTCCGTCAATCTGAGCGTTCGGGGCCTGAGCAACCTGGAACGTGGCCGAAACACGGCGCCCCGACCCGAAACGCTTGAACGCCTGATGGAGGCTTTCGGCCTACCGTATGAGGAGCGGGCGCTGCTCCGTGCCTTTCCACGGTCTGCGGCCGCGGATGGACGCACGGTCGAATCAGGCCGGGATCAGGCAGCGGACGACGGCCGGCGCGATCCCAATCTGCTCAGCGCCGCGCTGCGTACCCCGGCAGCGAGCGCGACGGGGGCGATCCGTGGTCTGGCGCTACTGCGAGAGGG
>JAICHN010000217.1 GCA_025924845.1 Chloroflexota bacterium
CCGCCCGCCGCCGCGGAGGCGGGGCGCGCTCGCGCGCCCAGGCGACTTCACCAACAGCATCGACCGCGAGGCGCACCGATCAGGAGTTGGGCGCCCCCGAGCAGGCGCACTGATCTCGGCCGGGAAAGGGGCGGCATCGCCGCGCATCGAAGCAACCGGTTCGCCGATTGGACGGGATTGCTCGGGCTGGGCACCATGGTAAGAGTCACTCGTTCGCCAAGCCCTCTCAACTGGTATACATGACCCGCTTGCCCCTTCTTGTCCTTGCCGTGCTGCTTGCCGCGTTCAGCCTCACCGCCTGTTCCCGCCCTACTGAGTTCGCCGCCCGTGCCGTGTCGCCATATGCTTCGCACCGGATAGCGCCGGCCGTCACGCCCCGCGCCGCGGCAGTCGGCGGCTCACCGGTCTACGTGGCGATCGGCGCTTCCGACACCTTCGGCTATGGAGTGCCGGACCCCGCCGATCAGGGGTGGGTGCCGCGCTTCGCCGCCGCTCTGCCGGAGCGGGTGAAACTGGTGAATCTGGGCGTGGTCGGTCTCACCATGCATCAAGCCGTGCTGGTCGACCTGCCGGTCGCTCTGGACGCCCATCCGCGCCTCATCACGGTATGGCTTGCGGTCAACGACCTGATCGACGGCGTTCCCTTGCCTCGCTATCGGGCCGATCTCCATACGTTGTTGCAGGGCTTGCATACCGGAACCCATGCCCGTATTCTGGTCGGCAATCTTCCGGATCTGAGCCTCGTGCCTGCCGCCGCGCCACGGCTGGGCGCCAACCCGAGCGGCACGCTCGCGGCCTGGAATGCCGCCATCGCTGCCGAGACTCGGGCCGCCGGCGCCACTTTGGTCGATCTTCATGACCATTGGCGCGAATTGGCGGCGCATCCCGAATATGTCGGGCACGACGGCCTGCATCCCAGCGTGGCCGGCTATGCGCGCCTGGCTCGGATCTTCGCGGCCTCCCTGTGACGCATCTCTTCGGCTACCCGCTCGACACGATCGCCCTCACCTTGCTGATCATCAGTGTGGCGCTGCTGCTCGTGATGGTGCTGCTTGCCTTCACACGGCCGATACTGGCGCGCATCGCTCTGCGACAGTTGCCGCGTCGCCGCGCCCAGATGGTGCTGGTGGCGCTCGGCCTGTCCCTGGGCGCTTCAATCATCACCAGCGTTTTCCTGACCGGCGATACAGTGCAGACCGCGATCCATGTCCAGGTGGTGAGCGGCCTGGGCGGCACCGACGAAATCTTGCATGACTCCCGTGGCCCGTACGTGCGTGGCGACATCGACCTCGGCAATCTCACCGGCCTGAACACCAATGCCGCCGCCACGCAGGCGGTGTTCCTGGATGAGTTGAGCGGTCGGTTGGTCACTCAGGCCGAGGCCGCGCCGGAGATCTACTTCCCCGAGGCGGTTACCGATTCTCTACGGCAGCGTCTGGCCCATTCAACCGTCGTGCGGGCGCTGCTCGGCGACGCGGTGGAGCACCAGGCGCTCCTGACCGATCAGACCTCCCGGCAGATTCGCGGCGAGGTGAAGGTGATCGGTCTGCCAAGCGTCATCCCCACCGCCTTTGGCGTGCCGCGTGATTCGCGCGGCCGGCTGGTAAACGTCGGCCTGCTACCTGCCGGCACGGCGGCGATCAACGCGGTGACCGCCTCGGATCTTGGAGCGCGCTCCGGTGACCGCTTGTTGCTGTTTCTGCGCGGCAAGCGCTACAGTCTCCGCCTCCACGTCATCGTCGCGAACGGCGGTTTGGCCGGATCAACCCCGGCGCTCTTGCTCCCCCTCTCCACCATGCAGGCGATGGTCGGTCACGGGGGAGCGATCGACCGCATCCTGGTGGCGAACCATGGCTCCGATGACGCTGCCGCCGCCGCCAACTCCTCCGCCGCGGCCAACGAACTCTACGCGGCGGCGCCCTATAACCTCGCGGTCGATCAGGCCAAGGCCGAGGGCCTGCGCCAGGCAGATCAGGCGGAGGAGATCTTTTCGCGCATCTTCACTCTGTTCGCCCTGTTCGCGGCGGGCGTGGGCCTGTTGCTGGTGTTTCTTATCTTCACTATTCTGGCCGCCGAGCGCCGTCCCGAAATGGGTATCAGCCGCGTGATCGGGATGAAGCGGCGGGATCTGATTATGCAGTATCTGTTCGAGGGGACAGCCTATGCTCTGGTAGCGGCTGGGCTGGGAGTCGGCCTGGGGATCGGGATCGGCGCCTCGATCGTTGCTCTGCTCAATCGAGTGCTCACGAACTATGGCTTCGGCCTGGCCTTTATCGTCCATCCCCGCGTCGCGGCGATTGCCTACGGCTTGGGGTTGCTCGCTACCTGGCTGACCGTGGTCCTCGCGTGCTGGTGGGCCACGCGGTTGACCGTATCGAGCGCCCTTCGCGATCTACCCGAGCCGGACTATGCGCCGATGAGCGTTTCGCGCCTCCTCCTGCGGCCCTGGGGACGCCTGCTCAGAGCCATGGCATACAACCGGCGGCTGAGCCGCCGATTGCGCGCGGCGCGGCGGTTTGCCGCCGACTTTACCGCTTCAGTGCTCGGCGCCGCCCTTGCCTGCTGCCTACGCGGGCCGGGCCTCACCTTGCTTGGACTGCTGATCGCCCGCCTGAGCGTGGCTGCCGGCCAATCGAGCATCTTCGCGATCGGCGTGACCATTGCCCTCCTCGGGGTAGCGCCGACCACGCGCAGCCTACTGCGCGCCTTGCGCGTGCGGGCGCGCATCGCCGATCGCGTCTCCTTTACCCTGGCCGGCGCTTTACTGGTGGCCTACTGGTCATTGCCGGCCAGCGCCCCGGCCCGGCTCGGCTTACCGCCGTTGCAATCGGGCATCGAGATTTTCTTCCTGGCCGGCGTCACCATGGTATTGGGAGCGGTATGGATCGCCATGTACAATCTGGATGCGGTGCTCCGTCCCCTGGCCACCGCGCCGCGCATGCCGGGCCGACTCACCGCCGCCGTACGTACCGCCGCCGCCTATACCCTGCATCGTCCGGCTCGTACTGGGCTTATCCTGGCCATGTTCGCCCTGGTCAGCTTCACGCTCACCGTGATGGAGGTCGTGACCGATGCCCTCCAGCGCGACTACGGTGACGTAGCGGCCCAGACCGGCGGTTTCGACATCCGCGGTGATCTGCTCTACAATGATCCGATCCTTTCGCTCAAGGGTGACCTGCGGCACAGTTCATATGTGGATGCGCGTGCCTTCAGTTTCGCGGGGAGCCAGGGTTACGAGCCGGTCGGCGTGGTGCAGCTCAGCGTGCCGCGGCCGGCGTGGCGGCTCACCTACGCGGACGTGCTGGACGGCGACTTCCTGAAGGGCGGCACATTCCACATGCTCTCCCGCGCTCAGGGCTATGCGAGCGACGCAGCAGTCTGGACCGCTCTGCGCAACCGGCCCGGTCTGGCGCTGATCGGTAGTGACCTGCTCTCCGACGCCGCCGGCGTAGGGTTGCCGACCGGCGCCGGCGTACCGCCGCCCTATGCGCTACATTCGTCGACTGCCGCCGGCTTCGCGCCGGTAGACGTGTGGATGGCCGATCCCCGTGGCGGCAGAGCAATCAAGCTGCGGATTATCGGCGTGGTGGATGACACGGCCGGCACGCACGGCGGGTTGATCGTGCCCGCCCAGGCGCTGGCGCGCGGCGGTATCCCGCCCATCCTGGCTACACAGTACTTCCGGGTGAAGCCGGGTCAGGATGTAACCCGTCAGGCGCGGGCGATAGGCAGTGCGTTCCTGGAGCACGGCTTGCAGACCACGGTGCTGGTCGATGCGGTGTGGGCGCAACGTGGTCCCAAGATCTTGCTGGCCCGCTTATTGCAGGGCTTCGTGGGGCTGGTGCTGCTGTTGGGCATCGCGGGCCTCGCCGCTACCGCCCTGCGCAGCGTGGTTGAACGCCGTCAGCAGATCGGCATGATGCGCGCGCTCGGCATGCCGCGTATGGTGATCCGCCTCGCCTTTCTGCTCGAATCATCCATGGTGGCGCTGGCCGGCTTGGCGATCGGCGTCGTGCTCGGCTTATTGCTGGCGCGCAACCTTTTTCTTGCTGACTTCTTCGAGCAGTATCAGACCGGCTTAACCATGCGGGTGCCCTGGGTGGAACTCGGCGCGATCGTCCTCGCTACCTATCTGGCGGCGATGCTCGCTACCTTCCTACCCGCCGTGTTCGCCGGCCGGGTTTCGCCGGTCGAGGCACTGATGGATCGTTAAGGATGTTTCTTGGACGCTTGAGCGGCGGTTGACCCCGCTCCCGACCCGTGCTATGCTCCAGGGGTTCCCCAATTCGATCCGGAAAGGAGGCGCTTCGATGAGCATACATGTTATCTCTCGCGTTTGGCCCATGACGGCTGAGCAAAGCGCCCCGGCTTCCCTGGAGACCATGACCGCGTAGGTCCGGTACCGGGCACGCTATCCCCGTCACGCCGCCCACGCTGATCGTCCTCGGCTCTGTCGCAATGCCTTGTGCCGAGCGAGGATCGCGGATCGGGGCGGTTCGGACCAAGCAACGATTCCAGGGTCATTGGCCGCGCGGCGTTCCGCCATGCCGTTGGCGATCCGCGGATCGCCCTCTCATACGGTTCGCTCTTTCATCCCGTAGAGATCTGGGAGAACTAACCCATGAATACCATGGAGATGCCGATTATTCTCGTCCGACCTTGTGGACGAAGCCCGCCCCAGGAGCCTTGTTTCCTCGTACAATACTCCCTACGGGACGCCTGCATCGAGCGTCCAATCCAGAGGGAGTGTCCCATCGTTATGGCCGTGCCTACCGCTCCATCCGCCGCGATCACCTGCCCGATCTGCTTGACCGTTTCCACCCTCCCCCAGACGCTTCCCTTCGGCGAAGATCCCTGCTGCGCGTTGTGCCTGAACACCTTGCGCCGCTACCTCCCGTGCGTGGCCTGCGAGCGCTCCTTCGATCCGCGGCTCCCCGCCTGCCCGACCTGCGGCGAACGTCCGCCCGATGAGGCACTGACCAACCCCGCCTGGCGCATCCCCAATCGCATCCTGGCCGAGGCCCTGGCCGCGGTCCGCCAATCGATGACGCCGCCCGCTGCTGCTTCGGCGCCCAAACAAACGGAGAGCGCCCCCAAGCGCGCCGGCAACGGGAATGGCGCCCGTCGCCCCGCGGCCAAACGGGCCGGTTCGGGCGATGATCTGCCCGAGGTGACCCCGAAGGTTTTCGGCAATGGTCACTCGGCCCAGGCCACGCAATCCGCCGGATCGGACGACGACACGGGTGCCTCCCCGGCCGGCGAGGGACGCGAAGGAGGGAACGGCGCGCTGTTCGCCGACGAGGCGTCTCCACACATCGAGGTGGCGGGGACGATGGACACGGAGTATGAGCTGATCGAGGAGGCGGCTCGCCTGGCCGAGGTGGTGGGCTCGCTGTCCGATCAACAGGTGGTGGCCGTGGATACCGAAACCACCGGCCTCGATCCCTTCGCCGACAACGCGTTGCTTCTGGTGCAGATCGCCACCCGCGACCATGCGTACCTGGTCGATGCGCGTCGCGTCGATCCGCGCCCCCTCCGCCGCGTCCTCGAAGATCATAAGATGCTCAAGCTCTTGCAGAACGCCAAGTTCGACTACAAGATGCTCCGTTACCAGGCTGGGATCGGCATGCGCAACATGTACGACACCATGCTGGCCGAACGGGTGCTCACGGCCGGAATCAGCCGCGAGATCGGCCTCGCCAAGCTCGCCCTGAAATACACCGGTCTTACCCTCGATAAGGCGATCCGCAGCAGTTTCATCGACAAGACGGGCGCCTTCTCGAGCGACCAACTCCGCTATGCCGCTCGCGATGCGCAGGTGCTTTTTACCATCTACGCGGCGCAACGCGATCAACTCAAACGGGAGCGGCTTCAGAACGTGGCCTTACTGGAGTTCCAGACGGTGGTCGCGGTCAGCGAGATGGAGTTGGCGGGCTGCCTGATCGATACGGACCGCTGGCGCGGCATTATCGATGCCGCCACGGCCGATCGCGATCGTTTCGCCACGGAGTTGGGTGAGTTGCTGGCCGACGCCATTCCCCAGATGTCGCTCTTCGGCGGTCCCGCGATCAATCTCAACAGCAATGCCCAGTTGCTTGAAACCTTCAAGCGCATGGGGATCGACCTTCCGGACACCATGGAAGGAACGCTGATCCAGCACGATCATCCGGCGATTAAGAAGCTGCTCGAATATCGCGGCGCCGAGAAGATGATTTCGGCCTTTGGCGAGAAGTTTCTTGCCTTGATCCATGCCAAGACCGGTCGTATTCATCCGGACTTCAATCAAATGGGCGCCGATACGGGGCGCTTCTCCTGCACCAATCCTAACATCCAGCAGATTCCGGCTACCAGCGATTTCCGTAGCTGCTTCATCGCCGCTCCCGGCTACAAGCTGATCACCTGTGACTACAGTCAGGCCGAGCTGCGCATCCTGGCCCAGTTAAGCGAGGATCCGGCCTTCGTGGAGGCTTTCCAATCCGGCGGCGACCTTCACCAGTTGACGGCCAGCCAGATGTATCAGGTGCCGCCCGATCAGGTGACCAAGCAGCAACGCGGCGCCGCCAAGGTGATCAACTTCGGTCTCGCCTATGGTCGCGGCCCTGCCGCGCTCGGCGTGCAGCTTGGCGTCTCGACCGAGGAGGCGCGGGCCTTGATCGACCAGTACTTCAAGGCATACGCGGGCATTCAGCGTTGGCTGGATCGCGCCGGACGCGACGCGGTGCGCAAGGGCTACAGCGTTACCATGCTGGGCCGTAAACGCTACTATCCACCGCTGGATCGCGACGACATAGACTTCAATAAGAAGCGCTCTGGGATAGAGCGTCAAGGCAAGAACTCACCGATCCAGGGATCTAATGCAGATATGACCAAGTTCGCCCTGATCGGCATCACCGAAGCGCTGCAGGATTACGAGGCGCGCGTGGTAAACACCGTGCATGATGAAATTGTCGTGGAGGCGCGCGAGGATCAGGCCGAGGTAGTATGCAAGATCGTCGAACAGGAAATGATCAAAGCCGGAGAGCGCATTATCAGTCTGGTGCCTATCGTGGCCGACGCCAAAATCGCCGACTACTGGAGCAAGTGAGTGCCGGCGGCGCTGATGCATTCTTCCATACGGATGGTTGACGGATCACTGGTACGGGGCCGTAGATGACGACACGCCGCTCTCAGCCGGTCCAGGGAAAGACGCCGGGTCGCGCTCGACGGCGTGATTCGCGTAACCAGGGACTGCTCATTCTGGTTCTCGCCATGGGCACCGTCGTGGTGCTCGGGATCATTCTTTATTTCGCCTTGCAACGCAGCTCGACCGTGGCCACCGCCGATCCCACCCCCGTGCCCGCGCCCACCACGGCCGGAGCGGCCGGCGTCCCCACCCTGGCCATTGCCCCGGTCCCGAACGTGAATCATCCGGTGGCGGGCATCGGTATCCTCAATCCCACTTCCGGCTCCGCCAAGGCCGCGCCGGCTACCCCCAAGGTTGGCAGGCCCGCGCCCAACTTCGCCTGGCAGACCTTGAAGGGGCACGCCGACCTCAAGGGGCTGCGCGGGCATGTAGTTCTGCTGGACTTCTTTGCGCCCTGGTGCGACGCCTGTCAGGGTGAGGAGACGTGGCTGGCCGAACTCCTCCAGGCATACGGCTCATCCGGTCTGAAGATACTGGGGGTGAGTTCCAGCCCGTACGGCATCCATTATGAGGATCAGGGCAGCGAGGCGCCGATCAGCATGGGCGATCTGGTGTCGTACCAGAAGACCTTCCACGTCACCTATCCGCTGGTGTTCGACCGTGATTCCCGTGTATTCAACCTGTATGGACGCGGCGCGAGCTACCCTACGTATTACCTGATTGACGCGAAGGGGATCGTGCGGTTCGGGGTCACAACCACCGTGACCGAGGCTACGCTCAACCAGCAGATTCAGGCAGCGCTGGCCGAGTAAGGAGAGCGGGCGCTTCTCCGCCGGCAGGGAGCCCGCCCGCCCATCCAGCGTCCGCCAGGCCGGCACGCGTAGCGCAGGCTCAGGTACGGGGAGGCGCGGAGCGGGCGACAACCATATACAGATAGCCGCCCGAGAAGAGCAGCGCCGCCGGCACCAGGAACCCCGCTGCCCACCCGTAGCATTTGCGCCGCTCCCGGCCAGGGCCGGCGCGACGACCGAGAGAGAGCAGAACGACGCCGATGCCGAGATGAAAGCCGCCGGCGGCAAAGCGCACGCTCGCGAGGGCATGGAGGTGGTGGCGCTCCCAAGGCGGGATCAGACGTTGCATGCCGGATTCCCAGAAAGCGGTGTGCTCGTTCGGTGCATCTATCGGGATGCCTCCTTTCAGCGGTGGTGCAGGCCACCCCTCACCTATCAAAATGATATCACATTTTTCGGTGATTGAGGCTGCTCCACGGCACGCAGCGGTCGGGCTTTGCGAACAGAGGGATAGGTATACCGCACCGGTAGGAGGTCCTACTGGTACTACGTTATTCCGGCTAAAACCGGGCGTATCGCGGGGCGAGCCACACCCCCGGCTAAAGCCCTTAACGTTACCCACATTTTGGCCTTCAGAGGCGGAGAGGTGACCCGTGGCTGGTAGGGGCACCGGGGACCCTCTGGGTGATGGGTGCTCTGGTTCAGGCCGCCAAGGGCACCCACCAGGGGTGCCCCTACCAGGAACCATGTGCTCAGGTGTGCCGGCCGGGGA
>JAICHN010000218.1 GCA_025924845.1 Chloroflexota bacterium
ATCACCGTGATCATCCTGTTCATCGTGAAGGATACGGCGCTGACCATGTGGCGGCGCTTGATGGACGCCGTCGATCCGTCGGTGGTCGACGACATCGAGCGCACCGCGGGGGCGGTACCGGGCGTTGAAGGCGTCCACGATGTCCGCGTGCGCTGGCTAGGCCATAAGCTGCAGGCCGAATTGCACGCCATCGTGGATGAGGAACTGCCGACCCGGGAGAGTCACCGTATCCTGGAGGAGGTTCGCCATGGTCTCTTCCATGCCCAGCCGCGCCTGGCCGTAATCAACGTCCACGCGGACCCTTGCGGCCATAGCGGCGCCGACCCGCACGCCCCAACCATGCACCACACCACCCAGTCGACCTTGCCACGCGGCTCGGGAGACGCCTCGCACCGGCACGACGGGGGGGAGTCGGGTGCTCATTGAACCGAAGAGTCCAAAGTTGCGTCCGCGGGCTTGACCGAAAGCCGACGCGGACAACATCAAGGTCAGCGGCAGTGCTTCCGAAGGGACGCCCCTTCGGAAGCACTTTAGATCCAAGCCAAGGTGTGTTAGCCCGAGATCAGCGTATTGCATGCCTGCTCGCAGCGCCGGCACGCCTCCATACAGACCTGGCAGTGCCTCATCCCGTGCTGAGCGTGACGGGCACACTCGTCACCGCACAGCCGACATATCTGGATACATGCCTGGAGCATGGCCCGGATCGTCGCCGGCTCGGGCATGGTTTGCCGCGAGACAATCCGACCCGTTACATCGCAGATATCCGCGCAGTCCAGATTCAGGCGGATGCACCGCACGAGCATTTTTGGATCTTGCTCGCCCAGGCATGCATCGGCGCAAGCCGTACAAGCCTGTTGGCATTCCAGGCACGCCTGGATGCACGCGACTAACGGACCCTCCGCTCCTGTCTTGCTCGGGCTCGTCTGTACCATCTGCTGCACCACGTTCATCTCCTTAACCCCTTCCCGCTCGGTCATATGGGGCGGCGCGCGCCGCAACACCCAGGGAGCGATCACTCCGGATCAGACCTCCCTCGGTTCACGGTAATCCTTAGACGCTAAGCGGGCAATGCGTCCGATCAGGGCCCAGTGTTCCCGCACGCGCCCTATTCCACGATAAAGCTGGTCTCCGGGGTAAGGCGACGGATGAACCCTGTCAGCAGCGCCACCGTATGATCGAGGTCGCGCGTGGAGAGGACTTCCACCGGCGTGTGCATGTAGCGGAGTGACACGCTGACCACTCCCGTAGCCACCCCCTGATGCGCTACCTGGATTGCCCAGGCATCGGTCCCGGTCTGGCCGCCGGCAGGATCGATCTGAAAGGGAATGCCTTCTTCCCTGGCCGTGCGGATCAGGAGATCGAAGACGACCGGATTGACGTTGGGACCGCGCGTAATCTGTGGCCCCTTGCCCAACGCGGTTCGCCCCTGCCGCTTCGTCTCGTCGCCCACCTCCGGATGGTCAAGCGCGAAGCCCACATCGATGGCGATCGCTACATCCGGCTTGATCCGCTCGGCGCTCGTTACGGCGCCCCGATAACCAATTTCCTCCTGGCTGGTGGCCACCGCGAACACCGCCGCCTGAAACGAACCGGCCGCTACGGCCCGTGCCGTCTCGGCGACCACGTAGGCGCCCACCCGATTGTCAAACGCCTTGGCGACCAGCAGATCGCCTTGCAGGCGCTCCAACTGAGCGGCGAAGGTGATCGGATCGCCGATGGAGACCAGTGCTTCGGCGGCCGCACGGTCGGCGACGCCGATATCGATCCAGAGTTTTTCCAGCTTGACCGGATCTTTCCGCTCATCATCCCGCATCAGGTGGATCGGCTTTCGGCCAAGGACACCGAGAATCGGCCCGTGCGCTGTGTGAACATAGACTCGTTGGGCCACCAGGATCGAGGGATCATGACCCCCGATGGTGACGAAGTGGAGAAAACCTTCGTCGCTGATATAGCTCACCATGAGGCCGATCTCGTCGATGTGCCCGGCCAGCATCACACGAGGTGAACCCGCGGGATTAACCGAGGCAGTCACACTGCCCAGGTTGTCCCCCGTTACCTCGGCTGCGAATTCGCGCACCGAGGCACGCCACACCGCGCGTGGCGCAGCCTCGTACCCGGAAGGCCCGTGTGCTCCGGTAAGGTCGCGCATGAACCCAAATTGCCTATCGTCCATACCCTTTTTTCATCCCTCCTTCAAATGCCGTTCTTCGCTGCTCGCTACGCCGTCCGACCCGCCCGCTAGGCGCTCAGCGTCACCATAGCCGCGAAGCGCCCAGTGCGCCCCTGATCGCCCCGATGAGAGAAGAAACGGCCTCGCTCACATACCGTGCAGATGGCATGTTGGTCTATGCCGGCCAATGCCAGGCCGGCGCCTACGAGTTGATCGCGAGCGGCGGACCACAGATCTACGTGACTATCGTGGATATAGGGGGCGAACCAGGGCGGCAGTTCGCGCATGGGGTCGCTGAACCGCGCGCAACATGGCCCTAATCCCGGCCCGATCCCGGCCAGGATCCGGGCGGGCACCGTACCGAAGTGCGCGCCCATCGCCGCCACGGCAGCGGTGAGCACGCCCCCCGCCAGGCCACGCCAGCCCGCGTGAGCGATCCCAACGGCGGGAGTGAGTGGATCGTACAGCAGTACCTGCAGGCAATCCGCCGCCGTAATCAGCAGGCCGATTCCCGGCGTGGAGGTAATCATCACATCCACGTCTTGCACCACTCGGCTGCCGTCGGGGAGCGGCGTGCCGTCCCCTGCCTCGACGCGTGCCGTCCTCGTACCGTGAACGAGGCCCGCGCAAACAATCCGCGTCGAAGTCAGGCCGAGGGCCGAGGCGCAGCGAGCGCGGTTCTCGCCGATCGCCGCCCGATCGTCCGCCACGCTGTAGGACACGTTGAGCGAGGCGAAGGGCGGCGCGCTCACTCCGCCCTCGCGGGTGAAGATCCCATGCCGCAAGCGCCGAGCATGCGCCTGTAGATTGGCGAAACGCAGCAGCGGTACGCCGGGACCCAACTCAAGCGGCGAGACTCTCGGTGCTCTCTGGTCCAGCGTCACGGGGAGCTACAGTCCCATCCGCTCGTATACCTCGGGATTTACCGTGAACGGCGCCCGCTTTCCCTCCAGCACGGCCATCAGATTCTCCACCGCCAGCAGGCCCATCTTGGTGCGCGTCTCGAGCGAGGCGCTGGCCGCGTGCGGCGCCAGCACCACGTTGTCCAGTTCGCGGAGTCCCGCGGTCAGGGCGGGTTCGTGCTCGTACACATCCAATCCGGCCCCGGCGATGCGTCCGGCCCGGAGCGCCTCGACCAGCGCCGCCTCATCCACCAGCGGGCCGCGCGCCGTGTTAATCAAAAACGCCGTGGAGCGCATCAGGGCTAATTGCGGGGCGCCGATCAGATGGTGCGTTTCGGGCATATAGGGCGCATGGACGGAGACGAAATCCGCCTCGGCCAGGAGGTCTTCCAACGAGAGGCGCTCCAGGCCAAGTTCCGCCGCCTGATCCGGCGGCGCCGGATGCACATCATGGTAAACGACGCGCATGGCAAAACCTCGGGCGCGCCGAGCCATGGCCAGGCCGATCCGCCCCGCCCCTACCAGGCCCAGCGTTTTGCCGTGGACATCGGCGCCAAGCATCAGCAAGGGCGCCCATTCTTTATAGCTGCCGGCGCGCGTGAAGCGGTCGCCCTCCACGACGCGGCGGGCCACCGCCATCAGCAAGGCGAAAGCGAAGTCGGCCGTGGTGTCGGTAAGTACGCCCGGTGTATTGGTGACGGGGATGCCGCGTTCGGTGGCCGCCGGCACGTCCACGTTGTTGAAGCCGACCGCGTAGTTGCTGACTACCTTCAGCCGAGGCTGAATGTCCAGCACATCGGCGTCGATGGTATCGGTAAGCAAACAGAGCAGGCCGTCCATGCCCGTGGCCCCGGCAATCAATTCCGCCTTGCTCAGAACGCGGCTTTCCGGGTTAGCCGTCAAGTCGCAGCGATCGCGGAGTTCGGTCATGACGGCGGGCGGCAGTTCGCGGCTGAGGAAAACGCGAGGTTTCGCCATGTTCAGCGCCCTCCCGCCAACCCGCCCAGCAGGTTGCCCATTCCGGCAAGCGCTTCCTGGATGTTCTCCACCGAGTTGGCATAGGAGAGGCGAAGATAGCCCTCGCCGGCGGGTCCAAAAGAGCTTCCGGCCAGGGTGGCGACCCCCGCCTCGTTTAGCAAGCGATCCGCCAGATCCTTGGCGGTCAGCCCCGTCGCGGAAATGTTAGGGAAGGCATAAAAGGCGCCCTTCGGCATGGCGCAGCGGACGCCGGGCAGCGCGTTGAGTCCGGCCACGATTACGTCACGGCGGCGCCGGAACTCGGCGCGCATCCGATCGACCGACGTTTGGTCACCCGTGAGCGCCTCCACTCCGGCCAATTGGGTGAAGCCGGCCGTACAGGAATTGGAGTTGACCATCAGCCTGCTGATGTGGGGGACAAGACCGAGCGGCATCACCCCATAGCCAAGCCTCCAGCCGGTCATGGCGTAGGTCTTGGAAAAGCCGTCCAGGATGATCGTACGCTCCGCCATGCCGGGGAAGCCGGCAATGCTGTGGTGCTCTCCGTCGTAGATCAGCCGCGAGTAAATCTCATCGGCCAGGACAAAAATGTCATGCTCGACCGCCACCTCGGCAATGCGCCGCAGATCCTCTTGATCCAGGACGCCGCCCGTGGGATTGGCGGGCGAATTGAGGATAATCAGCTTGGTGCGCGGCGTCACGGTGCGGCGAAGTGCCTCGATATCCAGACGGAAGCCGTTATCCTCCGGAAGGGAAGCCGGCACGACGATGCCGCCCGCATAACGAATCATTGACTCATAAATAGGGAAGCCGGGGTCGGGGCAGATCACTTCGTCGCCATGGTCGACCAGCGCCAGAAGCACGAAGAAGAGAATTGGTTTGGCGCCTGGGGTCACTACGACCTGCTCCGGCGACACCGCTAGGCCGCGCGTGCGCGCCATCTCTGCCGCCACGGCCTCCCGCAAGGGGGCAATGCCCGGCGACGGAGTATAGTGGGTATGACCTTCGCGGAGGGCCCGCACCCCCGCCTCTACCACCGCCTCGGGAGTGGCGAAATCGGGTTCCCCAATCTCCAGATGAATGACGCGCCGACCCTGAGCCTCCAGGGCCTTTGCCCGCGCCAACACCTCGAACGCGGACTCGGTGCCCAGGCGACTCATGCGAGCCGCCAGACGTTTGTCGATAGAGGCGGGTTGAGAGGTGATCGTACTTCCTGCCACTGGCTCTGCTCCTTCATCGCAGCCGATAACGTACCAGTAGGGGCGCCTGCGCCACGCGGCGAGCGGTGCCCGCGGACAGACCCGAGAGCGGCCGGGGAAAGGCGCGAATCTTGCTCGCCATGCCGATATCGCTTCGCGTAGGAGTGTAGCAGACGAGGTCATGCCGTGCCCGTCACCGAGCAGGGGCAGCCCTTATACTTTACATATAGCAGGATGAGCCGCACCACGCCTTGCCAAGACCTGGGGCGGATTACCTTGGAAAGAACAGCATCGTGTTTCTACGTTTCCTCCACCGTGCCCGGCCACGACTGATCGTCCTTCTGGCCCTGCTCCCTGGGCTGATCGCCATCGTGTTCACCGGGATCGCCGCACTGGGAGGTACTGCAACCGGGCCCAGCGCCACCCCGTCCGTCACCGGCCAGGCCGCCCCAACCGCGTCGCCCGCGCTGCCCACCAATGGTCGTTGGCTGCCCACCAACCTGAGGGTCGAGACCGACGCTCTAATTCAGGATCCCGCCGATTCTACCCGCTTGGTGGCCGGTACGGCCCAAGGAATCTGGACCTCGGCCGATGCAGGCAAGACCTGGCAACGCGACATGGGGCTCCCGGCCCGGAGCGACGTGCTCGCCCTGGCCGCCGGGGGAAACCCGCGTTCCTTGTATGCAGCCGATAGTGACGGCCGGATCTTTCGCCGCGCCGAATCGGGAAAGTGGGCGGCGATCGGTCCCCAGCCCGCTCCCGGATCGATCTTCAGCCTGGCCGTGTCGCAGGCGTCGCCGCCCGTCGTTCTGGCAGGCACGTCGGGCGCCCTCTATCGGGGCGAGCAAACGGCGGGCCAATGGCGTTGGAAGGTCACGGCGCGGACCGATCAATCCTCGTTCGCCGCCCTGGTCTGGCTGCCCGGCAGCGCCAAGGATGCCCTGGCGAGCGTATTCGGCAGCGCGCCGCCCGCCCTGGCCAGCACCGACGCCGGCCGCACCTGGCACCCATCCAGTCAAGGTCTTCCCTCCACTCTCCCCGCGGTGGCGCTCATCGCCCAGCGCGGCCCGCCCTCTACCATTGTGCTGAGCACGATGGGCTATGGCGTATGGCAGCTGGCAGCGACGAAGTGGACGGAGATCAGCAAGGGCCTACCCGAGCGTCACGCCATGCCACTGACGCGAGGCGCCGCGACTGATCGGCTGTACGCGGGCACCATGGGCTATGGGGTATTCACGCGAGGGGCGACGGGCCCCTGGGAACCGGTAGGCAAAGGGTTAACCGGGTCGTCATACATCGTGCTGTCTCTGGCCTACGTGGGGGGGGCGCACCCCACGCTGGCGGCAGGCACGGGAAACGGCGTGTACCGCTACGAAGCAAGCAACTAGTACCACAGCCTTCATCCAACGGTGGGCCGGCTGGGTGGTCAATATGGTCGCTCTCCAGGGCGGAAATGGGCGGCGAAGGATGCGTTGCCCTGGCGGAAAATGTGTAAGACGACCCGGGCGATCCAAGGTACGGGACGATGGTTAGGGCAATCCGAGATGGCGACGGATGGCGTTCTCCACGGCAATCATATCGTCGTCTGAGAGATGGCCCATGAAGAGTCCCACTCGCTCATTAGCAACGGTCATAATTTGGTCGGCTAAGGCTCTGTGGGGTTCCCCCTTAAGGAGGACACGGGCCTGATGGGGGCTGACCTCATGCGGCTTACTTGAGGTCAGTGGGACCACCTGGACTCGGTTTGACACAGCATTAAACGTATCAACGCTCACGACCACGGCGGGACGTGTTTTCTGGATTTCCCCGCCTTCCGCTGGGTCAAACCGAACCCAGTACACGGATCCTCGCTTCACTCAAGTGTCTCGCCGACGAGACCTTTGCTCCATTCCAATGCTTCCCGCTCATACTCGTCGTCAGCTGCCATTTCCGTATACGCGGCGGTAAGTGCCTCGTCACTGATAAATGGGAGTACACGCGACGGATCCACACCCCGATAGGAGCTGCCCAGCCGCACTTGGGTTTCTTCTGACCAATAGGATGCCTGGTCGGGTTTGAAATGAATAATGTTGAGATAGATTGCAGTACGTAATGCTTGCGCCGTCACGTAGACATTCGCCCAGTCGGTATCAGGATCGTGGTGTTCGCGACGTAGGCAGAAGATAAGCCGATCCGCGGCGCGCAATAAGTCAACAGTCTTGAAGTAGATATCGTCATCCGATGGTGGGAATACACCGCGTATCGTCTGGTCAATGATGGGTGTGACAAGCGCAGTGAAGTTTCGACCAATCGTCGATACTTGGCTCTGTGCCTCAGGAAGTGAGAGCATCGCCGTTGTCATATGATCCTCTTCCTGTACCACTATGGGCTCACCCAGCAGCTGCGTTGCTTTTACGGTCGTCCAAATCAGTCTACCACTGTAGGCAATACCCCCAATCCCTTAGTTGTACGCCAAAGTGCATCACAGGCTCCAAACTTTTGTACTTGGGAATGCCGGAGCGGTCAGGCGGGAACCGGGGGCGGGCCGAGCCTGTGGTACACTGGATTGCATGGTAGAGATGATTGGCATGGACCGGGAGATCGCGGCGCGGGCGGCGTTGGTGCGCGCTCGAATTGACGCCGCCGCGCGCCGCGTGGGACGTGATCCCGCCGCCGTGATCCTGGTTGCCGTGACTAAAACGCAGAGTATCGAGGCGATTCGGGCCGTGGCCCGGGCCGGCATCCTGGACATTGGGGAGAACAAGGTGCAAGAGGCGTACGCCAAGTTTGGCGCGTTGCTCGACCTACCGGAGTTGCGCCGGCACCTGATCGGTCACTTGCAACGGAATAAAACGCGCCGCGCCGTGGAGACCTTCGGCACCATCCAATCAGTCGATTCCCTGGGTCTGGCCACGGCGCTCAGCCAACATGCCGTCGCCCAGGGAAAGACCCTTGATGTATTTGCCCAGGTGAATATCAGCGGCGAGGCGGAAAAATTTGGGTTCCCGCCCGGTCACTTTTTGCGCCAGGCGGGACTGCTGACTCGTCTTCCGGCACTGCACTGGCGCGGCCTGATGACTATTGCTCCGGAGGGGGCCGACGAGGCGACCTTGCGCCTGGTGTTCCGCGGCACCCGCCAACTGGCCGAGAGCGCGGCGCGTCAGTTCGATCCGGCATACTGGAATGCATTATCCATGGGTATGACTAACGACTTTGAGATCGCCATAGAGGAAGGCGCGACGCATGTGCGTGTCGGGCGCGCCATTTTCGGGGAACGCACGGAAACGGTCCAAGCATAGAGCCATGAATATCGCCGAGGTCGCGCATCTGTTTGTCTCCTGGCTGGGAACCATCCTTACCGGAGCGATCATCATTCGCATTCTGTTCAGCTGGTTTTCCATGGGCAATTCAGGAGGGCCGATCATTCGCCTGCTCGACGACGCTGCCCTGCGGCG
>JAICHN010000219.1 GCA_025924845.1 Chloroflexota bacterium
AATTCTACTTTTATGGGTAGGTATGTTCCGTAGATTAGGGGCCGCGGCTTCCAGGGGCGGGTAGAATGTGGGAAGCCGGGGACTGCGGTCCCCAGGCAGGGACGAACGGCTGCGGCCGGGGGTGGCAGTTGGTGATGCCCGCTCGGGCGGCAGCGGAAGAGCGACAAATGAGATCTTGAAAGTGTCCCACCCCCCGCGACCGCGGCCGCAGGTTCCTCCCCTATCAGCTATCGTCACCTTCGCGGCCAGATGCCGTGCGGCAGCACAATCCGCCCTTGAAATCGGCGAGCCCGCCCGGCCCGAGCCGAAACGGAGAGATCACGTAGGGGTGGGTGTTGCAGCGGCTACTTGCCAATACAAAAGTCCTGAAAGATCCGGTCCAGCACCGCCTCACTTACCTCGCGACCGGTGACGGCGCCCAGCGACTCGAGGGCGGCGCGCAGGTCGACGCAAGCGAGTTCGGGAGGACGGGCGGCGCGTAAACCGGCCTCGGCTGCGAGTAAGGATTTCACCGCCTCTTCGAGGGCTTGTCGCTGGCGAGCGTTGTCAACCACGGTGTCTTCCACGTCCAGGGTCTGTCCAGCCAGCGCCGTGTCGGCAAGGAGGTCCTCGAGGGCGTCCAAACCAAGGCCGGTGGCGGCAGCGCACTCGACGATGGGTATAGATCGCGAATCCAGCGCCGGCTCCCGGTCGAGCAGATCGGCAAATTGGGTGGCCGGCACGTGGGTCGGTAGGTCGCCCTTATTAAGCACCAGCAGCAGGGGCGTACGCGGAGCAAACCGGCCCACTGAGGCAATGGCGGCCTGATCCGCCCCGTCGGGCGGTGAGGAGATATCCATCACCAGGACCACGATCCCGGCCTGACGCACCGCCTCGGTGCTTCGGGCAATACCCAGGCGCTCGATAGGGTCAATGGTCTCGCCAAGGCCGGCGGTGTCGATCAGGAACATGGGAAGGCCATGGATATCCACTGCCTCTTCCAGCGTATCGCGGGTGGTGCCCGGAATCGCCGTAACGATAGCGCGGTCTCGGCGCAGCAGGGCGTTGAGGAGGCTGGATTTGCCGACGTTCGGCTTTCCGGCCAGCACCACCCGCACCCCGTCGCGAAGCAGGGCACCATGGCCGGCGCGCCGTAGTAGCCGCTGCAGTTCAGCCCGCGCCTGACCTATCGTGTCCGCCAGCTCCGGGGCGGCGTGTTCGGGGAGATCTTCTTCCGTAAAGTCAATCGCCGCCTCCAGATAAGCGAGCGTACCGGTCAGGGTCTCTTCCAACGGGGCAAGGCGCTGGGCCATGGCACCGCGCAGCGCGTGCGCCGCTACCTGGGCTGCTGTAGCCGTGCGTGCCCCCACCAGCCCCATGACCGCCTCGGCCTGGGCCAGGTCCAGGCGGCCGTTCAGGAAAGCGCGCAGAGTAAACTCGCCTCGGTGGGCCAGACGTGCGCCCAAGCTCAGGCAGCAGGTCAATACTTCGCGCAGCACGGCTGGGCTGCCGTGGCAGTGAAACTCCACCACGTCCTCACCGGTATAGGATCGAGGCGCAGCCATAAGGCAGCAGAGACCTTCGTCGAGGAGGGTTCCCGTCTCGGGATCACGGAGGGCGCCGTGAGTTAGGCGCCGGTGCCCGAGTCTTGCGCCCGATCGAGAAGGCGTAAAGAGGCGCTCCGCAATGGAGCGGCTGTGGGGTCCGCTGAGGCGGACGATGCCTACGCCGCCTTGACCGGGCGGCGTGGCGATCGCGGTGATCGTATCGTCAGAGTCGAGCATACTCCCGGAGCCGCTCTTCGGTCTGGGCGCGGCTAGGGATGCCCGAGGTTCCGAGGTGCTGGACATGGAACGACGCAACTACGGCCGCGAAGTGAGCCGCCTCCACCGCGTCCTTCGATTCATGGTAGCGCACGAGAAAGGCTGCCGCGAACACATCGCCTGCCCCGTTGGAATCGACTTCCACGACAGGGAAGGCAGGGATATGCGTGGCGCGATCGCCCTCGTACACCGTCGCCCCGTGGCTGCCGTCGGTCAGAACGACGATCCGGTGTTTCTGTCGGTACAGGTCGATCACGCCGCGCTGATCGCCTATATCCTCCAGGCTGAGGAAACTGATCTGCACGGGCGGCGCCCAGGCCAACATCTGAGCCGGATCGACCGGCTGCACATGGCCGGTGCGAGAATCCCAGCGGCGAAGCCAGCCCTGCACGGATGCGCCAAGCAGCGAGTGAGGGAAGGCCGCCATCAACTCATGATCCACTTCCTGAACCAGCGGGCCAAAATGAACGACGGGACTGTTTCGCCAACTGGGCGGAATATCGGCCGCGTGTAGATTGGCCGCGACACTGGTAATGTATTGTTCGCGCACGCCGTTCACATATTCATGGCGGAACGTACACCAGACTGGGGACGGAATATTGTGGACCGCGATATCCGTCGGTAGGTTCAGGCCGGGCGCATCCTCGGGCATACTGGTCAGCACATGGACCCGAGCCCCCAGGCTGCGCGCGGTAAGCGCCGCGAACAGCGCGGTACCCCCGAACTCGGCGCCGTTCGGCGTGTGATCCACGGTGATGTGACCCACCACCAGGTAATCAGTTGCGGGGTAACTCAATGTTCGGCCGGCCGCGGACCGATGACAACGGAGCGATGGGGTTCCTCACCCTTGCTGTGCGTGACAACCCACGGGCTGTTTTGCAGGGTGAGATGGATAATCCGCCGTTCGGCGGCAGGCATCGGTTCAAGAATCAGTTCCTGATGCGTCTGCCGTACGCGCGAAGCCTGTCGGTTGGCCAGGGTGCGCAGGGTTTCCTCGCGCCGTAAGCGGTAGTGTTCGACATCAATCACCACCTTACACCAGCGATGGACCCGCTTGCCGACGATGGAATTGACTAAATACTGCAGAGAGCTCAGGGTGTCGCCATGCCGGCCGATCAGTAACCCAAGATCTTCGCCTTGTATGTCGATGACGACCGGATTTCCGGCGCTACGCACGGTGGCTTGAGCATCCAGGCCGATATGCAGGATAAGTTCGCGCACTACCTCAACGGCGGTCTCGGCAACCAATGCGGGATCGGCGCGGACTTCCGCCGGTTGCTCCTCATCATCCGGTTCGACCGCGAGGTCGGTCTTGACCGGCCGAGGAGGCGTGGAAGCCGCGGGGGCCGCCTCAGCGGTAATGGGGCGGGCCGGAGCCTTTTCGCGAGAAACGGGGCGTACGGGCGCCGTCCGGATGGGTGCTGCCTCCGGTTCCTGAGTAGGGGGCAACGGCTCGGGCGGCGCGGGCTGAGGGGCAACCCGGCGGGCCAGGATAGCTTTGGGCATGGCCAGAATGCGCGCATTCTCGCCTCCCATACCGAGAAAGCCCTTACTCCCCTCACTGATCACAGTGACGTCAATCTCGCTTTCGGGTAGGCCGAGACGTTCTACCGCCTCGGCCACGGCGTCCGACACCGTTTTGGCGCTGATCGTGATGCTCTGAGCTCCACGCTCGTTGGTCACTTTTTCGCTCCTTTAGCGCTGGGTCTCCCTCGCGATACCCCACGGCCGTGCCGCGCCGCGTAGCGTTCCATCTTCGTCTGCCGGTCCGCTGAAACCAAAGGCTCATCCGGTGTAGGCGCCGCGATTTCCTTGGCAGCCGGTGCAGGCGTCTCACGCGAGGCCCTCGCGGGCTGTGGCTTAGCAACTGGGCGCGTACCATTCGGCTCAGTCACCGTAGTGCCGGCGGCGGTTGCCCCGCCGTTACCGTTGGCCCGCCCGTTGCGCGACGAGAAGGCGCGCGCCATGCCGCCGCGGGCAATTGCCGCGCCGGGGCTATAGGACGGGGCAACATCGCCCGGATTGGGAATGCTGAAGGGCGAAGTGAAGAGCGAGCCCCAGCCGGAAATCAAGTACTGCATAATCATCATAATAATATTCGAGGTCACCCAGTAGACGGCAAGTCCCGAGGGATATTGCCAGGCGAACACGACGATCATCAAGGGCAGAAACTGCATGATCTGCTGCATCTGGCGCTGCTGCGGGTCACTGGTCGGCACCAGCATCATGCGCTGCTGAATCCACTGCGTGATGCCGGCCATAATCGGCAGGATATGGTAGGCATCGGGCTTGCCGAGCTGCAGCCACAGGAAATCAGCCGAGTACAACTGATAGTGAACCAGATGCTCGGCGGCCAGTTCTTTCGGTGACTTGGCCAGTCCACGCAGGACCAGGAACAGGCTCCAGAGGATGGGGATCTGAATGATCGGCAGCAAACAACCGAGGGCGGGGTTGTGGTTGTGCTCCTTGTACAGAGCCATCGTTTCACGGGTGAGCGATTCGCGGTCCTTCCCGTGTCTCTTCTGGATTTCCTTAATCTTGGGGCTGAGTTCCGCCATCTTCTTGGAGGAACGAATCTGAATCACGTAGAGCGGCGAGAGGACCAGGCGCACGATGATCGTGAACATAATAATCGCGAGACCATAGCTCAGCGTGGCATCGGTCAGCGATGTGATCATCCATCGCAGGAACTCTTGAAAGGGAAGAAAGACGTCTAGAATATGCACCAGGGTGTTCTCCTACCAGAGAAGCGGAAGCTCCATTATGGCACCGGGTCGTAGCCGCCCCCACACCAGGGATGGCAACGCGCCAGGCGCCGAAGGGTTAAGCGGAGGCCATGCCGCGCTCCGTAGCGTTCTATCGCCTCCTTGCCGTAGGCCGAGCAGGTCGGGTAAAACCGGCAGGAGGTCGGAATGAGGGCGCTGATGCACCCCTGATACACATTGATAAAGCCAATCAGCAGTCTCTTCACCATTGGTCATCCTAGGGTCATGGTGTACCGGCATGGGTCAACAGGCGCGCGTGGCGCAATTGCCGGTGTAGCGCCTCGCGGAGCGCGGCGAACGGTTGGTTGGCCAGGGCCGGTCGGCTGATGATTACCACATCGTAGCCGGGCGCCAGGTCCGGCAAAAGGGAACGCATAGCCTCGCGCAGTCGCCGACGCACCAGATTACGCACATGCGCCTTGCCTACCCGTTTACTCACTGTAAAGCCAACCCGGCTCACCGTTCCTCCGTTCGGGGCCGCCGTCACCACCAACCAGGGGTGTGACCACGCTCGGCCCTCTCGCCGCACACGCGCGAAATCGCCGGACCGCCGAAGCCGATGCTCTCGTGGCAACATTCGGCCGGCGCTAGATCGTCAGCCGATGACGCCCCTTCAACCTGCGAGCCTTGAGCACGCGCCTTCCATTGGCGGTTGCCATGCGCGCCCGGAAGCCGTGCTTGCGGCGTCGCTTGATCTTCTTCGGCTGCCACGTTCGTTTCATGAATGCAAGTGTTCCCCTCTAATTCATCATGTCAAGTATAGCAAAGGCCCACGCTCACGGCCTTCACGATTATAGCGGCAAGCCGCCCTCACGACGCAAACGGCGCCGATAGCCGCCAATTCTACCACCAGGAAGAGTAGCGCTCCTCCGTCCAGGGATCGCCATGCATGTGGTAACCGTTCCGTTCCCAAAAGCCGGGTTCGTCGTGATCCAGGAAGGTCAATCCGCGCACCCACTTTACGCTTTTCCAGAAGTAGAGCCGCGGTACGACCAGGCGGAGGGGCCACCCATGCTCGGCGCTCAATTCCCGGCCGTCATGGAGGCGCGCGAAGAGGTTCTCCTCGCGATCGAAGTCGTCGAGCGACAAGTTGGCGGTAAAGCCGTGCTCTGCCCTGACCAGCACGTGGGTCGCCTCCGGCTTCGGCCGTACCTGAGCCAGCACATCGCGCACGGGGATACCTTCCCACGTGTTATCGAGCTTCGTCCACCGTGTAACGCAGTGGATATCGTTCTTTCGCTCGGCGTGCGGCAGGGCGAGAAACTGCTCCCAGGTCCAGGTTAACGGAGTTTCGACCAGCCCATCGACCTGGAAGGTCCATGTTTTGAGGTCGACCCGTGGGACGTCCCCGTAGTGCAATACCGGCCACTTGACGGTCAACTGCTGTCCCGGTGGAATGCGCTGCGCGACTTCGGGGGCGAGTGGGGTGCGGGCAAATAACGACATCAAATCTTCTCCATGGCGAGGCAAACCGTGCGAACCTCGTTCAGCTAGAACATAACACGGTTGTCGCATCCTACCTAGAGCGTCTACCTTAAGCGAGGCAGTTGGATGGCTTGCGACCCAAATGCGGGCGGTTGGATACGCTTTTCCGAAGCACGGATGAACAGAGAGAGTGGTGTGAACTGGATGCGGTCGATGGCTACGAACCCGAAGCCGGATGAACCTGGCGCGGCGGATTGGCCCTGGGTCGCGGCCATGGTGGCCGCGGCCACGCTCTATTATGCGATCGGTCCTACGGTCCCGAGCCTGATCATGCTTGCCGTGCTCGCCATACTCTGTTGGCAACGGATTGGCCTGGCAATTACCCTCATCCCCCTGGCCGTGCCCTACTATCTGGTCCCCAAGAGCCTCCATTTGGATCACCGCACCCTCGATTTCTCGCTGGGCGAGACCACGATCCTGCTCTGCGCCGCCGTGCTGGCCTTGCAACTGCTGCTCGCCTCGCCCCGCAGGCCGGCAACGGCGAATCTGCGTCGCTATTGGTTGCCGGAGACGCCGTTTTTCGGAGCGGCCCTGTTGTTTCTGGCTGCCGCTACTCTGGCCACGGCGACGGCGCGCTTCCACACCACGGCGCTTCGCGAGTATCGCGAGGTGGTGCTGGAACCACTCCTCTTCTTCTGGATGGTGTCGCGGCGATTGCGCGGCGCGGCGGACGCGGTGCGTCTGGTAATGGCGCTCATTATCGGCGCCTTGGTGGTCGCGGCCATGGGGGTGGTGGAGATCGTCTTTCGCGCCAACGACCTGGTGGTGGCCGCCAACGAGGGCGGAGCCGCCCAGCACCTCGTGCAGGCGGTGTTCGAGGATCAAAACAGCCTCGCCCTCCTCCTCGATCGCGCCCTGCCCGCCGCCCTGGCCCTCGTGTTGCTGCCCGGCTGGGTGGCTCTATGGTCGGCGAGGCGCGACCAGGCCGTCGAGGTCACTCGGGTCGCCCAGGGCTGCCTATTGGCGGCCTCCGCCCTGTTGCTCTACGTCCTGTACCGCACGGGCTCACGAGGCGGCGAGGCGACCACGGCCGTCTGTTTGGGGTTGCTATTCTTCTATTGGCAGCGGCGCCGACCGTGGGTGATCGCGGCCGGCGCCGCACTCGTTGCCGTCGCCGCGCTGCTGGAGCGTCACAGGCTGCACGATTTTCTGACCAATGGGCATGGCCTCAGCAATCTAGCCCACACCTCGATCTGGCAATCGGCGCTGAACATGATCCGCGACCATCCCGTGGTGGGCGTGGGACCGGATAACTTTCTCTATTACTATTCCAATGATGAGGCGTGCGCGCCGGGGCACATTGCCCATTGGTATTACGTGCAGGCGGGCAGCAACTTTGAGCGCTGCATCTCGCACCCGCACAACCTATTTCTCGACTTTTGGCTCAGCACGGGAATTATCGGCCTGATTGCCGCGCTCTGGCTGATCGTGCTCTTCGCCGTACTGGGTCTTCGCGCCTGGCATACGGCGTCGGCGGAATGGAAGGGGCCGATCACGGCAGCGTTGCTGATCATGCTCGCCACGGTGGTTCACGGCGAGGTCGACAACTCGTATTTTCTGCCCGATCTCGCGGTGTTCTTCTGGCTCTGCCTGGGAGTGGTGACCCTGTGGGAACAGCGAGCCTGCATTTAGAACGACGTATTGAACTGCTTGTTGAGGTAGTTAGCGATTGAATCTACGGCGCTCGAGCAGGTGGGGTAGACGGTGACAAAGGCGATGACGCCGATAGCCGCTACGATCAGAAACTCCATCAAGATCAGCGTTTCCTCGGAGAGAATGGTGTTGCGAAGGCCGTCGAACATTTGCTCGAAGAAGGACGCCTGCCGTACTCGAACCAAGGGCGTGGCTGGGAGGCGCACCCGAACCTTTGGGGCCGGGGTGGGCGCGGCAGGGAGGCCCTGCGGATCGTCCTGGATGGGCGAAGGGGTCGTGGCCATGGCGTGATTACCTCCAGTGCGGTCCGTAAGGTGCATGTGAGGACCCGCACTATTCTATCAGCTTTCCCGAATGGATAGAAACCAGGCAGTGGTCGGGGAGCATCGCTCCGACCACTGCCTGGGAATCACGATCCGCTAACGCGGGGGCAGCACTACCGCGGCGGTGATCCCTTCGGCTACCACGAGCCCGGGGCGTCTGCGATCTTGCAGGGGCACGTCCTTGGCCTCTAGAACGAACGCCCGTCCGGCGCCGTCCAGGCCCTCCACCGCGACGCGATCGTCCAGGCAAAACGCGGCGACCAGAGGGCCGGTTTTATCGGAGAGGGTCAGGGCGCGTACCCCGCTCCCATCACGCCCTTGCAGCGGGTAGTCCGCGACGGGCGCTCGCCGGCCGACCCCAGCTCTGGTCAGGGTCAGGACGGCGCTGCCGCGAACGACCAGCGTACCGGGTAGTACATGGTCTCCAGCGTCCAGCTTGATAGCGCGCACCCCGCCGGCCGTGCGTCCGGTGGGCCGCACCTCGGGCGCCGCGAAGCGAATAGCCTTGCCGGACGACGTGTGGAGTAAGAGTTCCGCGTCACCGTCGGCGGGTTCAACGCCGACCAGCCTATCCCCGGCTTCCAGACGCATCGCGGGCAGTGCGACGCGGCGGACGTCGCGGCGG